>DAIOEQ010000178.1:0-1071 GCA_036746215.1 Prevotella sp. | reverse complement strand
CAAGATTTCCACGCCGGTGTTGCTTGACAACTCCGAGATTTCGCGCATCATTCGTAAGCACGACGCTCGCATGATGGAAGTGAACCCCACTTACTCCACGGTCTTGTTGGCCGGGTTGACGGAGGACATCACCGACCTCTATGAGCAGCTTAACGCATACAACTGTCTCTTGCAGTACACGCGTTCGGGTCACATTGCCGTGACGCGCAGCTTCGAAGAGCCAGTCACCGACTACCTTAATGAGCAGAAGGAACAATGATCGAGAAGAAGCTGTTGCCCAAGGTTGGGCGCTATGAGTTTATGGCTGAGCCCTTTCATTGCGACTTCAGCAACCACCTCTTCATGGGCCATTTGGGCAATGCGATGCTCAACGCGGCCGATTTTCACAGCAACGACCGCAATTATGGCATGCATTACCTCAACACCATCCATCGCACATGGGTGCTCTCGCGACTGGTTATCGAGATGGAGAGTATGCCGTTGGCCTACGACAAGTTTGCCATTGAGACTTGGGTGGAAGGCGCCATGCGCTATTTCACGAGCCGAAACTTTGCGGTGAAAAGTCTTGATGATAGTCTGGTGTATGGCTATGGGCGCAGCGTGTGGGCCATGATCGACACTGACACACGCCAGCCGGCTGACATCTTTGATGTGCAGGATGGCCTTATCAACGAATACATTGAGACCGAGAAGCCCTGTCCCATAGACAAGCCGGGACGGGTGAAGATGGACAAGGAGGCGAAGCTCATGCGTGTCATCGACACCTATTATAATGATGTGGATGTCAATGGACATATCAACTCCGTGAAATACATCGAGCACATCCTCGACCTTTTTGATCTCGACTGGTATCGACAGTATCGGTTGAAACGCATCGAGGTGGCTTATGTTGCCGAGGCCCATCAGGGCGACCGCCTGGGCTTTTGGATGGAGCAGAAGGGTGAGGGCGAGTGGTGCGTGAGAATTACTCGTGGAGATGACATAAAGCAAGAAATCGTAAGATGTTTGCTAAAATTCGCAAAAGATTAAAAGAAAGTTTGCATATATCGTTTTAAATTGCTACCTTTGTGT
>DAIOEQ010000177.1:0-5248 GCA_036746215.1 Prevotella sp. | reverse complement strand
CAACCTGGCGGCAGTGGACGTGGCCGGCACCGTGGCACAGGTCAACCAGACGCTGGCCAGTGTGCAGCAGGTCACCGACAAGCTCAACAGCAAGGAGGGCTCGATAGGTCTGCTGATGAATGATCCGGGACTCTACAACAGCCTCAACGCCACCGTGCAGAGCGCCGACTCGTTGCTCACCAACCTCAAGGCGCATCCCAAGCGGTATGTACACTTCTCGCTCTTCGGCAAGAAAGACAAGTAATCGCAAGGCACTGGGCGCAGGGGCGGCAAGCCCTTCAGAAAAGAAATTTTGGGGAGAGATGTTTCACGGACTGCGCCTCAATGCCTAACGTGGTCATAAACCGAGGGTTAGGCCATGAAAAAATATGTTTCACGAAATTCGGAAATTTTACCTGTATGGCGATGTATCACGTTGATTGCCAATAAGTTAAATAACGAAAGTCGTTCCTGAACAAGCCCAAAATATCATTTCCTTCTTAATGCTTGATTTATAGGAAGTTATGACGGATAAAACCAAGGGGAAAGAAAAATGACATTTGGAAGTTTGGAAAATCTTTCGTAATTTTGCAAAACTAATTTAGGCAAGAAACGTCTACTAAGACGACACACATTAATAATAGCTGTCAACATGAAGCCAAGTCCCGATGCTCGTTGGGATGAGTCACTTGCGCTCATACGCAAGAACGTCTCCGAGCAGATCTACAACACATGGTTCAAGCCCATCGTCTTCGAGCAGTTTGATGAAGCTCGGAAGATGATACTCGTGCAGGTGCCCAGCCCCTTTGTCTACGAGTATCTGGAGGAGAACTTCGTAGACCTGATGAGCAAGGTGCTTCACCGTTGCTTCGGGCAGGGCATCGGCCTGTCCTATCGCGTGGTGACCGACAAGGAGCACAACCTCTCGCAGGACATTGAGGCTGATCCCACGGATGGCGAACAGGAGCAAAAGCCGCGCGCCAAAGGCAACCAGAGCCCCACGATTCTTGACGCGGCGCAGCCACAACAGATAGACTCGCAGCTCAACCCGCATCTCACCTTTAATAATTATATAGAGGGAGACAGCAACAAGTTGCCCCGTTCCGTGGGACAATCCATTGCCGAGCATCCCAACACCATGCAGTTCAACCCCATGTTCATCTATGGTCCGTCGGGGTGTGGCAAGACCCATCTCATCAATGCCATCGGGGTGAGAACCAGCCAGATTTATCCGCAGAAACGCGTGCTCTACGTCAGCGCACGTCTCTTCCAGGTGCAATACACCAATGCGGTGTTGCAAAACGCCGTCAACGACTTCATTGCCTTCTACCAGACCATCGACATGCTCATCGTCGATGACATCCAGGAGTGGGTGAACGCCGCCAAGACGCAGGAGACATTCTTCCATATCTTCAACCATCTCTTCCGCAACGGCAAGCGCATCATCTTGGCAAGCGACCGTCCCCCCGTGGACCTCAAGGGCATGCCTGACCGCCTGTTGACTCGTTTTTCGTGTGGTCTCATCGCGGAGTTGGAAAAGCCCAACACGCAGTTGTGCATTGACATCCTGGAAAACAAGATACGGCGCGACGGCCTCCAAATACCGCGCGACGTCATCCAGCTCATCGCCGAGACGGCGAGCGGCAGCGTGCGTGACTTGCAGGGGGTCATCAATTCGCTCATGGCCTATTCCATAGTTTACAACAGTGAGATAGACATGCGCCTCGCTGAGCGCGTCATCAAGCGCGCGGTGAAGATTGACGACCACCCGTTGACCATAGACGACATTCTCGACAAGGTGTGCGGACATTACAATGTCACGCCCGAGCAGGTCAATTCCAAGAGCCGCAAGCGTGATTTTGTCTTGGCCAGGCAGGTGTCGATGTATCTGGCGCAAAAATACACGAAGATGCCCGCCAGCCGTATTGGCAAGCTCGTAGGCAACCGTGACCACTCCACTGTGATACATAGTTGTGCGCAGGTGGAAAAGCGGTTGCTTGCCGACAAGATGTTCAGCGCGGAGGTGACGAGCATCGAAAACTCATTCAAGTTGAAGGGTTGAGTGACATTTTCCCCATTGGGCTTTCCAGGCGTCGTGGCGCGGGAGAGCCCTTTCTTTTTTATTGTGTGTCGGGAAATAGTTTTCGTGTCCTGACAAGGATCGCCCCATTGTTGCCAACAGTTTGGTGCAACAGGCAACACCCTTTTCGTTTCTCCCTTTCTATGCTGTGGCGTTCTCGATTGCTGGAGTGGAATAATATGCGTCATTCTGGCATTCCGCTCTGTCGTATTGTCATATCCTGTGAAATGGAATGGCTTTTGAGATAATTAGGGTGAAAGTTAAAAATCACATCTAACAAGATAGAAAGGAAGAACAAAATATGACATTCGACAAGTTTACAATCAAAGCGCAAGAGGTCGTGCAAGAGGCTGTCAACACAGCTCAGCAAGGCCGGCAGCAAGCCGTTGAGCCGACACACCTGTTGCAAGGCGTCTTGCAGAAAGGGCGCGATGTTTCCAACTTCATTTTCCAAAAGCTGGGCATCAACGCCATGCAGGTGGAAAACCTGGTGCAACAGGAGCTCAAGCACTTGCCGCGCGTGGAAGGCGGACAACCGTTTTTCTCCAATGACACCAATAAGGTGTTGCAGCGTGCCGAAGACGACGCGCAGAAGTTGGGCGACGAGTTCGTCTCCGTGGAACCCATACTCTTGGCCCTCGTGCAAGTCGACTCCACTGCCAGCCGCATCTTGAAGGATGCCGGCTGCAATGAGCCCGACATGCTGGCCGCCATCAAGGAACTTCGGCAGGGACAGAACGTTCAAAGCGCCAGTGGCGATGAGAACTACCAGGCGCTCAGCAAGTACGCCACCAACTTAATCGAGTCGGCCCGCCAAGGCAAGCTCGATCCGGTGATAGGGCGTGATGAGGAGATACGCCGCGTGCTGCAGATCCTGTCGCGCCGCACGAAGAACAACCCCATCCTCATTGGTGAGCCGGGCACTGGCAAGACAGCCATCGTGGAGGGGTTGGCCGAACGTATCGTGCGCGGCGATGTGCCGGAGAACCTGAAGAACAAGCAACTCTATTCCCTCGACATGGGTGCTCTCGTGGCGGGAGCCAAATACAAGGGCGAGTTTGAGGAGCGCCTCAAGAGCGTCATCAAAGAGGTGACGCACGCCAATGGAGACATCATCCTCTTCATCGATGAGATCCATACACTCGTCGGTGCCGGAGGGGGCGAAGGCGCCATGGACGCCGCCAACATCCTGAAGCCTGCGCTGGCGCGAGGCGAGTTGAGAGCCATCGGCGCCACGACACTCAACGAGTACCAAAAGTATTTTGAGAAAGACAAGGCCCTGGAGCGCAGGTTCCAAACCGTGATGGTCGAGGAACCCGATGAGGTGGACGCCATATCCATCCTCCGTGGCCTGAAGGAGCGCTACGAGAACCACCACAAGGTGCGTATCCAGGACGACGCGTGCATTGCCGCAGTGAAGCTCTCAGAGCGTTACATCTCTGACCGCTTCCTTCCCGACAAGGCCATTGACCTGATGGATGAGGCGGCTGCCAAGCTCCGCATGGAGCGCGACTCGGTGCCCGAGGAACTCGATGAGATTACCCGCCACCTCAAGCAGCTGGAGATTGAGCGTGAGGCCATCAAGAGAGAGAACGACGTGGACAAGATCAAGCAGCTCGACAAGGAAATCGCCGACCTCAAGGACAAGGAACACCAGTTCCGGGCCAAGTGGGAGGCTGAGAAGGGCTTGGTAAACAAAATCCAGCAGGACAAGCAGCAGATGGAGAACCTGAAGTTTGAGGCTGAGCGCGCCGAGCGCGAAGGCAACTACGGAAGGGTGGCCGAGATACGCTATGGCAAGCTCAAACAACTCCAAGACGACATCGACAACATCCAGAAGCAACTCAAGGCCACGCAGGGCGGAGAGACCATGGTGCGCGAGGAAGTCACCGCCGACGACATAGCGGAGGTGGTGAGCCGCTGGACGGGCATACCCGTCACGAGGATGATGCAGAGCGAACGAGAGAAGCTGTTGCACCTCGAGGCTGAACTCCACAAACGCGTCATCGGCCAGGATGAGGCCATCCAGGCGGTCAGCGATGCCGTGCGCCGCAGCAGGGCGGGCCTCCAGGACCCCAAGAAGCCTATCGCTTCCTTCATCTTCCTGGGCACCACGGGAACAGGTAAGACGGAGTTGGCCAAGGCATTGGCCGAGTATCTGTTCAACGATGAGAACATGATGACCCGTATCGACATGAGCGAGTACCAAGAGAAGTTCAGCGTCTCAAGACTCATTGGCGCGCCTCCTGGATATGTCGGTTACGATGAGGGCGGCCAGCTCACGGAGGCTGTGAGACGCAAGCCTTACAGCGTGGTGCTTTTCGACGAGATCGAGAAGGCTCATCCCGATGTGTTCAACATCCTCCTGCAGGTGCTCGACGATGGTCGGCTCACCGACAACAAGGGCCGCACGGTCAACTTCAAGAACACCATTATCATCATGACCTCCAACCTCGGCAGCCAGTACATACAGGAGCGTTTCGCCGACCTGAAGGACAGCAATCGCGACCAGGTGGTCAGCGACACACGCCAACACGTGATGGAGATGCTGAAGAAAACCATTCGTCCTGAGTTTCTCAACCGTATCGACGACATCATCATGTTCCTGCCGCTCACCAAACCGCAGATCGCACAGGTGGTTACCTTGCAGATGAACCGCGTGAAGGCGATGCTTGCTCCGCAGGGCTTCGACTTGCAGTGGACGCCTGCTGCCATCGAATGGCTCGCCAATGTGGGCTACGACCCCGAGTTTGGCGCCCGTCCCGTGAAGCGTGCCATACAGGACAATGTGCTCAACGAATTGAGCAAGAGGTTGCTGGCTGAGCAGGTGGTTCGTGAGAAACCTGTCATCGTCGACGCAGCGGATGGCAAGTTGACTTTCAGAAACTAACGTTTGGGGGTGGTCGCGTACCATCCCATACCAAGTATAATCAAAAAACGCCCGATGTGCATAACGCATGTCGGGCGCTTTTTTTTGTCTCATATTGTAACAAAGAGACGAAAAACCTACTACATTCGTCGGTTTTTCATTAACTTTGCACGCAAATCAATTCACAGAAATCAAATCTATCAGAAATGGACAACGAAAAAGAGAAAGAGGTGGTCAGACTGCCGGAAAACGCGTTTCGCGAGTTGAAAGACGGCGAGACCTATGAGCCCATCATGGCGCCTGGCAAGACCTAACGCGGG
>DAIOEQ010000176.1:0-5283 GCA_036746215.1 Prevotella sp. | reverse complement strand
ATGGGATAGCCCACGGTGACCTCGGTGTAGTCTGCCTTCAGGTAATGCGCCTTCACGTTGGCGCCCACCTGCAGGCCTCCGAGCCGCTTGAAGGCGTAGCGCAGCCCGATGTGCTCATAATAGGGCTTTTCCAGGCCACCGGCCATGTGTCCCATGTGTCGGAACACGTAGACGCCCAGCGCCATGTTGAGCGACAGCGCATGCCAGAACACCTCGTGCTTGCCGGCGAGGCCGAGGCTCCAGGGCGAGTGGCGTTCCTGGTAGCCGTTGGCCTCATCCATCCATCGGATGTGGGAGGTGTAGGTGCCGTAGAACGCGTCGACGCCGACGCCCGAGGCCCAACGCCGTCGGTAGCGGCACATCACGTCTGCCGACAGGGCATAGGCGGCATACAGTCGGAAGTGCTCCTTGCGATAGTCAGGGTCGCCGGGCTGGGTCTTATACTGCGTTTGCTTCCAGTCCTCCTCCAGGGTCTTGGCGCCAACAGCCGCCGTCAGGTCCACATACCAATAAGGCTTGAAAGGCCGATGGCGCATCGCGCGGCTGGCCCCGTCCACCTCCTTATAATAGGGCATGTAGACGACACCCACAGACGGCGCCACGAAGTTGGCGCCCTTGTTGGGCCGGTTGAGGGCCCCGTTGCTGTGGTGGTAATAGTCGACACCCGCACGGAGGCCCCAGTCGGCGGCCAGCCGCCACGTCAGGTGAAGGCCCGCGCCGAAGTAGATGAGCCACCGCGAGCCAATGAGTTCGTTGTCGACATTGTTTGTCTTGTCGTACTTGCGCCGCGAATAGGTCGTGCCGAAGCTCAAGGCATAGTCGGCCATCCAGTGACGCGAGCGGAAGAAGGGGCGGGCGAAGGTGCCGTAGAGCGAAACGGCGTTGCCCATGCGCGAGTCGTAGTCGGCCTCCTGCGCCATGCCCCACATGGCACTTTCAGCCTTATGCATCGTCACCCCGTGGTTCCAATGGTAACGGAAGCCCGCGCTGAGGGTGGGATAGCAGTAGTCGGCGGCAAAGGCGTCGCTGTCTTGTGGCAGGGGCGTGTAGGTGGCCTCGAGGGCCAGCGCCACGTTGTCGCGCCCTTTCTGCCAGGCGCGCTGGTAGGTGTCCATGACGATGGCTCGCCCCGGCAACACCGCGAGCGCCCCACCCCAGTGCCGCCACTGGAGCGAGTCGCCGGCCCGGCAGCGCGAGCCCGGCAGCGAAGCCAAGCTGGCCACAGCCAGCCATAGCCACAAGGTCATTTTTCGTCTCTTGCCCATTGGGATGGCAATGTCTATCTTTTGGTGAGATGTCGCCTGCCCGCCCCTGCCGCGCCCCCTCCGTTCGCGCCGGGCAGACAAAAGCCCCTCCATGACGAAGGGGCTTAGGCCATTTGTTGTTATCTGTGCGTCAGGCCACGCGAAGGCGCGTGGCCGCATGCTTTCATTTGCGGATGTAATCCTTCGCCACCAAGTCATAGTAGAGCGCTTCGAGCTCCGCGAGCTTCAGCCGCTCCACACTATGCTCAATGGTCCGTATCAGTTCGTCGCGCCGGCTCTCATCGTCGGCGCCGAAGTGGGTGTAGACTTTCATCGGTCGATGGCAATGATGACAGGCCGACAGGGTCACTCCCACTCGATGGTCGAAGGCGGCTTTGAGGAGATGTCATAGCAGACGCGGTTGACACCCTTCACCTTGCGTATGATCTCGTTGGACACGTCGGCCATGAAGTCGTAGGGCAGGCGGGCCCAGTCGGCGGTCATGGCGTCCATCGACGTCACGGCGCGCAGGGCCACGGGATGCTCGTAGGTGCGCTCGTCGCCCATGACGCCCACGGAGCGGATGGTGGACAGGAGCACCGTGCCGGCCTGCCAGACATGGTCGTAGAGCGACGTGCCGTCGGGCATCCGGTAGTCGTGCATCTTCTCGATGTAGATGTCGTCTGCGTCCTGGAGGATGCGCACCTTCTCGCGGGTGATGTCGCCGAGGATGCGGACGGCCAGGCCGGGGCCTGGGAACGGATGGCGCTTGATGAGCCTCTCGGGCATCTGGAGCTCGTAGCCCACGCGGCGCACCTCATCCTTGAAGAGCCACTTCAGGGGCTCGCAGAGCTTGAGCTTCATCTCCTTGGGCAGTCCGCCCACGTTGTGGTGGCTCTTGATGGTCATGCCCGTGATGCTCAGGCTCTCGATGCGGTCGGGGTAGATGGTGCCTTGCGCCAGCCACTTGGCGTCGGTGATCTTCTTGGCCTCGGCGTTGAACACCTCCACGAAGTCGCGGCCGATGATCTTGCGCTTCTGCTCGGGGTCGGTGACGCCCTCCAGGTCCTTGAAGAACTTCTCGCTGGCATCGACTCCGATGACGTTGAGCCCCAGTCCGTTGTAGGCCTCCATGACCTTCTCAAACTCGTTCTTGCGCAACATGCCGTGGTCAACGAAGATGCAGGTGAGGTTCTTGCCGATGGCCTTGTGCAACAGGGTGGCGCAGACGCTCGAGTCGACACCGCCCGAGAGGCCGAGGATGACGCGGTCGTCGCCCACCTGCTCCTTGAGCTCCTTGACGGTCGACTCCACGAAGCTGGCGGGGCTCCACTCCTGGCGGCTGCCGCAGATGTCGACCACGAAGTTCTGGAGGAGCAGCTTGCCCTGCAGCGAGTGGTAGACCTCGGGGTGGAACTGCACGCACCACACGCGCTTCTCGTCATTGGCAAATGCGGCGTATTTCACGTCGGCCGTGGAGCCCGTGACGTGGAAGCCCTCGGGGATGGCGGTGATGGTGTCGCCGTGGCTCATCCACACCTGCGAGCCCTTGTCGAAGCCCTTGAAGATGGGCGACGTGGTGTCGATGGTCTCCAGGTTGGCGCGGCCATACTCGCGTGTGCCGGTCTGCTCCACGCTACCGCCCAGCGTGTTGCTGATAAACTGCGCGCCATAGCAGATGCCGAGCACAGGATACTTGCCGATGACCTCGTTGAGATCGATGCGGAAAGCCTCCTTGTCGTGGACGCTGTAGGGCGAGCCACTCAGGATGACGCCAATGACGGAGGGGTCGTCCTTGGGAAACTTGTTGTAGGGCAGGATCTCGCAGAAGGTGTCGAGCTCACGCACACGCCGTCCGATGAGCTGCGTGGTCTGTGAACCAAAGTCGAGGATGATAATCTTCTGTTGCATATAGAGTGTAAAAAAGTGTGAGTGTCTGGTGTCGGTGACCTTCGCTTGCGGCGCGGTCAGCGGGTGAGCGACCGGGCGAAGGCGTCGGCGTCGGCCAGGGTGTCTATCTTGCCGACGTCCATGAGCCGCAGGTCTGTCTTGGCATAGCCCAGGATGGGCGTGGTGGCGCAGGCCTTGAGGTAGAAGTCCATGATGGGGAACTTGGCCGGCCAGCCCACCATCTGCGGGAACAGCGTGGGCGAGAAGGCGTGGATGCCGCTGAAGGCGTAAAGGTGGAGACGGCCCGCCACGACCATCGGCTCGTCGCCAATGGCGAGCGGATAGGTGAGGCCTTGCAGGGCGGCGCGCACCTCGGCAAAGGGCGATTTCACCTCGCCCGTGGCCGTGTTGACCCATCCCACGAGCAGCATCTGGTCGTTGAAGACGAGGTAGCGCTTCGTCTTGCGCCAACTGACCAGCAACCGGGCGCCCGCCATGAGGTGGGGCACGCCGCAGTCGGGGCACGCCACGCGCCAGTCGGCGCGGTAGAACTTGTCGAGGTCGACGTTGCTGAGGATGTCGACGTTGTGTATGAGGATGGGGCAATGGGGCGCGAAGAGCGCCTGGGCCTTGCGCAGGCCGCCGCCGGTGTCGAGGAGCTGCGCGGTCTCGTCGCTGACGCGGATGTCGAGGCCGAAATGGTCGTTGGCCTCCAGGTAATCGGTGATTTGCGAGGCGAAGTGATGCACGTTGACGACAATGCGCGTGAAGCCGGCATCACGCAAGCGGAAGATGACGCGCCGCAGCAGGGGCTCTCCGCCCACGGGCACCAGGGCCTTGGGCATGGTGTCGGTGAGGGGCTTGAGGCGCGTTCCCAGACCGGCGGCGAAAATCATGGCTTGCTTCATACGTGCAAAGGTAACTATTCTTTCTCAATCGGCAAAGGTTTGGCTTGCCTTTTTCACGGCGGGCAGCGTCTGGCTGATGCCCTGCTCGCGGTGGCAGACGCGCACCTCCACGCCAAACTTGTCGTGGATGTGCTCAGCCAGGTGCTGCGCGCTGTAGACTGAGCGGTGCTGGCCGCCCGTGCAGCCGAAGCAAAACATGAGGCTTGTGAAGCCGCGCTGCACATAGCGGGCCACGTGCTTGTCGGCCAGGGCGTAGACATGGTCGAGGAACTCGAGTATCTCGCCGTCGTCCTCAAGGAAGCGGATGACGGGCTCGTCGAGGCCGGTGAGCTTCTTGTAGGGCTCATAGCGGCCGGGGTTGTGGGTCGAACGGCAGTCGAAGACGTAGCCGCCACCGTTGCCCGAGGGGTCCTCGGGGATGCCCTTGCGGTAGGAGAAGCTGTAGACGCGCACCACCAGGGGGCCCTTGCCGTCGTACTTGGAGAACGTGGCGGGGCCGTCTTGCGGATGGGTGGGATAGATGTTGCGGTCGGTGGTCTTGTAGCCGTCGGCGCGCTGGTGGACGGGCTCCTCGCGATGGGCGAAGCGGGGCAGCGCGGCCAGTCGCGTGAGCACCTCGCGCAGGTAGGGATAGGGCAGCACCTCCTCGCGCAAGCTCAGCAGGTCGCGCAGGTTGTCCATGGCCATGGGGATGCTGTCGATGAAGTGCTGCTTGCGCTCATAGAGGCCGCGGAAGCCGTAGGCGCCCAGCACCTGCAGCGTGCGGAACAGGACGAAGAGGCTCAGCCGGCCCGCGAAGTGGCGCACCGAGGGCACCTCGGTGTACTGCTTCAGCGAGTCGTAGTACTCGGCCACCAGCTCGCGGCGCAGCTTGTAGGGATAGCGCGCCGAGGCCTGCCAGAGGAAGGAGGCGAGGTCGTAATAGTAAGGTCCCTTGCGGCCGCCCTGGAAGTCGATGAAGAAGGGGTTGCCCTCGGCGTCGAGCATGACGTTGCGCGCCTGGAAGTCGCGATACATGAAACTCTCCGACGGTTCCGACGTGAGGTCCTTGGCGAAGCGGCGGAAACTGGCCTCGAGCTTCATCTCGTGGAAGTCGAGCCCCGTGAGCTTCAGGAAATCATACTTAAAATAGTTGAGGTCGAAGAGCACGTTGTCCTCGTCGAACTCGGGCTGCGGGTAGCAGACGCTCCAGTCGAGACCTCTCGCGCCGCGTATCTGAATATCCTGCAGCCGCCTTGCGG
>DAIOEQ010000175.1:3758-5300 GCA_036746215.1 Prevotella sp. | reverse complement strand
GGGCTTCACATTATTGCCATCAATGGTCACCCGACTGTTCTTGATAGCGTCGGCGGCCACAGAGCGGGTCTTGAAGATGCGCACAGCCCACAACCACTTGTCGATGCGCGCGCTTTCGCTCACCTTTGGAAGTCGTTCTTGCTTCATCTTTCCCGTGCTTATTTTCTCTTTCCCAGCTTGTTAAACTGGTTCATGGTGTTGTCAATGCCTTGCAGGACAAAGCTCTTGATGATGTCCACCGCCGTGTCGATGGTGGGCTGCAAAGTCTCCATGTCTTGCGCTGAGTAATGTCCGAGCACCCAGTCTATCTGTCCGCCACGTGGATAGTCATTTCCTATGCCCACGCGCAGCCTGGCAAAATCCTGCCCGATGAGCTGGATGATATGTCCCAGCCCATTATGCCCGCCGTTGCTGCCATTGGCCTTCAGCCGGAAGTCGCCCAACGGCAAGGCCACGTCATCGCTGACGACCAAGAGGCGCCGCTGGTCGATGTTCTCCTTGTTGAGCCAGTAGCGCACGGCGTTACCGCTCAGGTTCATGAAGGTGGTAGGCTTCAGCAGGAACACTTTGCGTCCCTTGAGCGATGTCTCGGCCACAAAGCCATATCGCTTGTCCTCAAAACAAATATTGGACGCTTTCGCGAAAGCGTCCAATACCATAAATCCTGTGTTGTGGCGGGTCCCGGCGTATTCATCACCCGGGTTTCCGAGACCACAAATCAAGTATTTGTCCATCTAACGAGTCAATTCGTTGTCTGTCTTGACCTTACTCAGCGGCAGGAGCCTCCTCCGTGTCATCGGTAGCGGCGGCAGCGGCGGCCATGGCGTTACGTGTCATCTTGATGGAGCAGACCACGACATCCTTGCTTGTAGCCATCTCGAGGCCCTCGAATGAGAGCTCGCCCACCTTGATGCTCTTGCCGATGCGGAGAGCAGTGACATCGATGTCAAGGTGCTCAGGAATCTGCTGATAAGGAGCGGTGACATTGATCTTGCGGATGGAGAGGTTCATGCGGCCACCGTCACGCACACCCTGTGCCAGGCCATTGAGCTTGACGGGGATGCCGATGGTGATAGGCTTCTGGTCGTTGACCTCGTAGAAGTCGACGTGCAGGGGAGCGTCTGTCACGGGGTGGAACTGGATTTCCTTCATGATAGCCGTGTGCTTCTCGCCCTCGATGTCGAGGCATACCACATAAATATGAGGAGTGTAGATGAGCTTGCGGAGCTCTGAGAAGGCAATGGAGAACGACAAAGCAACGGGCTTGCCGTCAACCTTCTTCTCACCATAAAGGTTACAAGGGACATAGCCTTCCTTGCGGAGGGCCTTAGAAGCTTTCTTACCAAGGGCTTCGCGCTTCTTACCTGCGATACTGATCTCTTTCATAATTGTGTTACTCTAAATTAAATTGTAAATTAATTCGCCATCACACTGGACTGTAAAGGGCAACTTCTGACGACCGTTGACAGGCCGTCTTCGCCCTTTGCCAATCTGAAAAGCGGTGCAAAGTTACTACTTTTTATTTGAATGCGCAAAGTTTCC
>DAIOEQ010000175.1:0-3748 GCA_036746215.1 Prevotella sp. | reverse complement strand
AAAACAAAGTTTTATGTCTCCACTTCTTGCGTATATATAGTTTTTTAAGTAATTTTGCATCACTAAGTCTAATTTAGTAGAACGAAAAGGATAAGAGTAATGATCAATCGTGAACTCATTCGCATTAAGATAGTCCAGTTAACCTACGCATACTATCAGAACGGTAACAAGAACATGGACAACGCCGAGAAAGAGCTGTTGTTTAGTCTGTCGAAGGCCTATGACCTCTACAACTTCCTTCTCGAGCTGATTGTGGCCGTCACTCGCGAAGAGCGCCATCGCAATGACATCCTGACCCAGCGCGCCGAGCGCGAGGGCACAGAGATGCCGTCGCAGAAGTTCGTCAACAACAAGTTCGCCACCCAGCTGGAGGTGAACAAGATGCTTAACGACTTCATCGAGATGAAAAAGCTGACATGGGACAACGACATTGAGTTTGTGCGCAAGCTTTGCAACCAGATTGAGCAAAGCCAGACCTACCAGGACTACATGGCCGACACCGCTGCCGACTCCTACGAGGACGACCGCGAGGTATGGCGCAAACTGTACAAGCAACTCATACAAGACAACCCAGACATCGACGCCCTGTTGGAGGAGAAGAGCCTCTACTGGAACGACGACAAGGAGGTCATCGACACCTTTGTCCTGAAGACCATCAAGCGCTTCGACCCCAAGAACAACAGCAAGCAGGAGCTCCTGCCCGAATATAAGGACGACGAAGACAAGGAATTTGCGCGCAAGCTCTTCCGCGCCACCATCCTCAACGCCGACACCTACCAGCACTACATGAGCGAGGCGTCGCGCAACTGGGACTTCTCGCGCCTGGCTTACATGGACGTGGTCATCATGCAGATAGCCATCGCTGAGATGCTCACCTTCCCCGGCATTCCCGCCCAGGTCACCATCAACGAGTTTGTGGAGCTGGCCAAGCTCTACAGCACGCCACGCAGCAGCAGCTACGTCAACGGCATGCTCGACGCCATCGCTCGCTACCTGGTCTCCACGGGCAAGATGCTGAAGGAGCTGCCCGAGCCTCGCGCCAAGCAGCAAGACGCAAGCACCGGCAACGACAGCGCGTCCACAGGCCGCGTGAGATTCGTGCACAAGCCCAAGCCCAGCGAGGAGGCGCAGACCGCTGAAGGCCCGGAGGCCAGCTCCGCCGAGACCGCTCCTGACAGCGAGACGGAGCGCGAGGCGGGCAACGGCGAACCACAAGACAACGAATAATCAACAACAACGAAGAATAATAGACAATGACAACACTCGTACTGGCTGCACAGGCAGCACAACAAGGTGGCGGCATGGGCGGCATGCTGATCATGATGGTGGCCATCTTTGCCATCATGTGGTTTTTCATGATTCGCCCCCAGCAGAAGCGCCAAAAGAAAATCCGTGAGTTCCAAAACGCCTGCAGGAAGGCACAAAGGTCGTGCTCGGCGGTGGCATCTATGGCACAGTGAAGCGTTGTCCTCACCGTGGACAAGGGCTACGTCTTTGCCGACGTCGCCCAGCAGCAACCGAATGCTTAATCTGAAGAAGATAAATCAAGTGGTCAGGAGCTCCCTGTTCAGTTGGATGAACAAGGAGTTTCTGATTTTTCTGTTCTTTCTCGTACTGAGCGGCATCTTCTGGCTGATGATGACCCTCAATGAGACTTACGAGAAAGAACTGCCTATACCCATTCGCCTCACGGGCGTCCCCGGCAATGTGGTGATGACCACCGACCTCGCCGACACCGTGCGCGTCACCGTGCGCGACAAGGGTTTCATGCTCGTCTCCTACATGTCGAGCCACCAGCCCAAGCCCATCACCCTCAACTTCAACACCTACGCCAACAAGCAGACAGGCCATGGGCAAGTGCCCGCGTCCGACATACAGAAACTTGTGAGACAACAACTGTTCTCCTCGTCGGTCATCACGGCCATCAAGGCGGACGCCCTCAGCTTCAACTTCAACTACGGGGAGCGCAGAACCATCGGCGTGAAGCTCATGGGCAACGTGGTGCCAGCCAGAAACTATTATCTCTCCCATGTGCAACTGTCACCCGAAAAGGTGACGGTCTACGCCTCAAGGAGCACCCTCGACAGTCTCAAGGAGATACCGACAGAATACGTGAACATCACCAACTTCGACGACACCGTGCGCCAGACCGTGCGAATCAAGAAACTGCCTGGTGTCAAGGTGGTGCCCGAAAAGGTGAAGCTGACACTTCTGGTCGACATCCTGACGGAGGAGAGCATTGACGTGCCCATCACGACAATCAACAAACCCGCCAACCTGACCATCCGGGCCTTCCCCAACCATGTGAAGGTGACGTTCACCGTGGGGTCAAGACAGTTCCGCCTCGTCAAGCCGTCCGACTTCCAAGTGGTCATCGACTACCGCGAGGTGGCTGCCCATCCCTCCGACAAGTGCAGGCTCCACCTGCGCGCAAAGCCCACCATCGTGAGCAACGCGCACCTCGAAATGACGCAAGTGGACTATCTCATCGAACAGCAATGACGCGAACAGCAATCACAGGAGGCATCGGCAGCGGCAAGAGCCATGTGTGCCGATTGCTGGCCAAGCGCGGCATCCGAGTCTACGACTGCGACGCGGCGGCCAAGCGACTGATGGGCGACGACGACCACCTCCGCCAGCAACTCACAAACCTCGTAGGCGAGAAGGTATATATAAATAAGGTGTTACAAAAGCCTGTGCTGGCCAAGTTTCTGTTGGCCTCCGAAGCCAACAAACAGGCGGTGAACGCCGTGGTTCACCCCGCCGTGGCGCGCGACTTCATGCGGAGCGGCTGCCAATGGCTCGAAAGCGCCATCCTCTTCGACAGCGGCTTCGACAGGCGCGTGCCCTTCGACCGCATCGTCTGCGTCACGGCGCCCATCGACATCCGCGTGGAGCGCATCATGCGACGCGACAACATCTCCAGGGAGAAAGCGACAGAATGGATCGCTTGCCAAATGCCACAAGACGAAATGGCACGGCGCTCCGACTTCGTCATCACCAACGACGGTGACGAAGACCTGGAAAAGCAAATCGACAAATTACTCAATCATCAATAACAAACTGAAAAAATGGAAACAATTCTTTCAATCGCAGGCAAGCCAGGACTCTACAAGCTGGTCAGCCGCGGTAAGGCAACCCTGATAGTGGAGACCATCGACGAGACGCACCGCCGTCTCCCCGCCTTCGCCACCGACCGCGTGACAAGCCTCGCCGACATCGCCATGTACACCGACGCCGAGGACATCGCCCTTTGGGAGGTGCTCGCCAAGGTCGGGGAAAAGGAAGGTCTCAAGGAAGCCTCCATCAACTACAAGAAGTGCTCCAGCAAGGAACTGCGCGACTATTTCGCCTCCGTGCTGCCCAACTTCGACCAGGACCGCGTGCACGACAGCGACATCAAGAAACTGCTCCAGTGGTACAACATCCTCGTGAAGAACGGTTACACCGACTTCAAAGACATTCTCGCTCCCACGGAGGGCGACAACGTCGACGACCGCAAGGAGCAGGAAAACGCATAAGGCGCACTGCACACTGCCACCCACAAGGCTGCTCTCCCACAGGGAGGGCAGCCTTTTCTTTTGGGGTTTCACCAGCCCGCCATCCCATTGTTCTCACCGCGCGACGGTTTCATCATCGGAAAACTTGTCATCCTTCAACGTCGTTCCAGAAAAGGAAAGCTGAGGAACTTCACACGCATATTGTAGCTTTTTTTCCATAAATCCACGAAAGAGCACTATGCGTAAGG
>DAIOEQ010000174.1:0-5322 GCA_036746215.1 Prevotella sp. | reverse complement strand
GGCCGCAAGACACTTGCGGCCCCCGTTGCTGTTTGGAGGAAACTGTATCCTTAGGGCAATGGCGCCTGTTCATGCGGCGCTTGGCAGGCATCAGTCGTGGGCCTACCTGGTGAGGCTGAACTTGAGGCTGAGGCCAAAGTCCTGTGTCGTCGTCGGATAACTGCTGCTGCTGAGCAACGGCGTGTTGGTCTGGCGGTCGAGATAGAAGCTCATGGTCATCAGCTTGGACAATGTGTAGTCGGCCATGAACGACAGCTTGAAGGCGGTGTTGCCGCTGCTGGCGGCTGAGGCCATGGCGGCGATGTCGCGCGTGATGCTGGCTTGCTTGCGGAACGACAGGTCGAGGCGCAGGTTCAGGCTCCGGTTGGTGCCCGAGCGGCTCGATTGGCTATTGGAGCGGTTGTTGTTCGCCTGGTTGTTGCCCGAGCGGTTGCCGCTGCGCTTCACCTGCCGGCGGTTGCGCGTGCCGAAGAGGTTGAAGTTGTTGAGCTTGTAACCCATGCCGAGCACCCAGTCCTTGCTGACGGCCTCGTTGATTTGCACGCTGGTCATCGACAGGGAGAGCACGCGCGTCTGCCGGTATTCCAACTTGCAGGTGAGGTTGTTTTGCAAGGTGACGTCGACGCCCAGCAGGGGCGAGAACGCCTCGTTGATGCTCACGGTGGACACGTTGTACATCGAGTTGGGCACGGGATTGCCGGTCGTGGCATCGGTGATGAAGCCGAGCCCCGCGCCCATGAGCTGCATGTAGGTGCTGTAACTCTGGTAGCTGCCCACGGCGTAGACGCTCTTGTAACTGTGATTGAGGTTGACGCTCTTGAACACGTCGCGGAACCAGGGCAATTTGCTCAGGCCGCTGTAGCGTACCGTCCAGTTGGGCAGCAACTTTGTGAGTGAGGGGAAGATGTTGAGCCCCTTGCCGCCCATGCTGGTGTAGCTGGCCAGGAAGGCCGGCACCATGACGTCGGCGCTGTAGAGGTTGACTCCTCCGTTGGCCGCGTCAAACTTCTTGCCGGCAAAGGCCGTGCCCGCGGGATAGACGGCGCCGGCGTAACGGGCCTCCACCCGCTGGCGGAAGCCTTCGAGCGAGCGGCAGAACTTGTCGAACGTGGCGCTGTGGTAGCCGTTGTTGGCGTTACCCATGCCCTCGAAGGCGGAGCCCAGCGAGATGGTGGTCATGGTGAAGTTGCCCGTCTGCGTGGTCGGGTTGCCCTCATACATGTACTGGATGCTCCTTGCTGTGGTCTGCGAGCGTGTGGCGGTGAGGTCGATCTTGAGGTTCTTCACCGGCTCCAGCGTCATGCGCAATTGCAGGTCCTCGGTCTTGTTGGTCGTGGCGGGCGTGGCCACGCTGTCGCTCATGAGCAACCATCCGTTGTCACTGGCTCGGGTGATGTAGCTGTCGCCGACCAGTCCGAAGGCGAAGTCGAGGCCTGGCGCGAGGGCGTTGGCGCTGTTGTTGCGTGTCTGCCCGAATGCGTTGCCCACCGTGGGCATGAAGCCCGGCAGGGCGATGGAGTACTGGTTGCGGTAGGTCAGGCTGGCGTTGCGCACCATCATGGCCACGCGCGCCACCGACTGGGCCACGCGGTACCACTTCTGGTCCTCCAGGGGTCGCTTGGTGGTGACGGCGATCTTCAGCTTCAGGGCGGAGTCCACCTTGTTGGTGATGCGTATCTTGTTGTCGTCGAGCTTCTTGAACTTCAGTTTGTAGCGCTGCCCGTCCATGGTCTTTGCCGTGACGATGAGGCGTTTCGACTTGCGTCCGTGGCTGACGTCTATCGTGGTGTCGGGCAACAGCTTGATCTCTTTCTCGAAGGCGTTCTTGTTTTTGGGCAATTGCGCCTTCTTCTGTTGCTCTTCCTTGCGCTTCTGTTGTAGTTGCTTGACAGCCTGGTCGGGGTCTTTGCCGTCGGCCTCGGCCTGCTTGCGCGCCTGGTCTTCCTCATCTTTCAGCTTCTTCTTCTCCGCCTTTTCCTTACTCTTGTCTTGCTTCTTCTTGTTCAGCTCGGCCCGACTGGGCTCCTTGTCGAAGCGCTCGTTGGCGGCCTTGAGGAAGGGCACGTGGTTGTAGAGCTTGGTGAGGTTGAACGTGCCGTTGATGTTGAGCTGGCGGTTGTTTTGGATGGTGTTGCCCAGGTTGGTGCCGTCCTCCAGCTCCGACCCGCGCACCCAGTGGTAGGTGGCGTTGTAGGACGCGTCGGAGGTGAGCCAGTCGAAGACCGGCAGCAGGTTGAGCGGCAGCTGGTAGGACATGGTGAACGTCTGCTGGTAGTCGAGCGGTGTTCCCATGTGCTTGATGGAGGTCCACACCGAGTCTTTCCACGCCTCGTAGCGGGTGGGGTAGAGGTCCTTGTTGACGGGCGTGTAGGGCTCCTCAATCTCGGCGTGGGTGGCACTCTGGAAGTTCATGTGCAGGTTCTTCGTGAGGTCCCATCTCAGTTGGAAGTCGCGGTTCCAGAGGAACTGCTCCGAGAACGTCAGGGGCAGTTGTGAGCCTTCGAGCGACTCCATGTCGCGCTCCTGCAGCTCATAGTAGTTGCGTGTCATCTCGGTGTTGAAGGCCACGTTTTGCGGCAGCCAGTTGAGGCCGAAGCGCTTCAGGATGTCAAGCCACTTGCTCTTGCTCTTGAGCTTCTTGAAGGGTTCCCAAGCCTTGTAGACGGGGCTCCAGTTGTAGTTGAAGCCGCCGCGCCAGTTGTCCTCATTCTCGTAGACCGTTGTCTCGCCCTGTGTGTGGGCGTGCGAGTGGCTGTAGGAGAAGGAGAAGTTGGCCGGGTCGTAGGGCATGGGGTGGCGCTTGGTCTGTATGCCCACGCGGACGTTGGACAGCGAGAAGTTGCGGTTGATGGTCTTGGTGACGGCGATGTTCTCCACCGAGTCGCGCTCGTGCTTGTTCATGCTTTCGAGGGCGTCGTCGAGCTCCATGTCGGTGTCGAGCGGGTTGTACTTCGGGCGTGTCACCTCTTTTGTCACGCTGTAGTAGAGTGGGGCCGACACCTTGGCCTTGTCGGGGAAGAACTTGCCGAGTTCGAGGCTTGTGGTGAACGACACGTTGCTCTGGTCGTCCTGCGAGCGCTCATTGACGCCTTGCTCCAGTCCGCCGAAGCCTTGCGACACGTAGCGTCCCTGCAGGTTGACGGTGCCCATGTCTGAGAGTTGCACGTTGAGGTTTCCGTTGGCCGCCCATCCTCCTGAGTTGTTGTATTCCTTCAGTCGGAGCTCGTTGATCCACACCTCGCCGCTCTTCTGCTCGCCCGCCAGGTTCCTGACGCCGATGATGAGCGTCTTCACCTCCCCGAGCGTGGGGTTGCCCATGACGGTGACCTTGTTTTGCGGATGGCTCTCGTCGTAGGCCTCATAGGCCCGGTTGTAGGAGGCCAGCCCGTTGGCCTTGGCGGCGTTGCGCGCCTTCTTGACGGCGGTGAAGACCGACAGGGGCACGTCGAGCATGTTGTCCTCGGGCCACACCTGCTGCACCTGTGAGAGGGTGTAGCGGTCGTAATGGCCGGCGGGTGTCAGCTTCAGGGGTATCTGGTATTCGTAGTAGTTGCTCTTGTAGTCGGAGCCCATGCGGATGAAGACGGCCAGCTGGTCGTCCTGCAGGTTGGTGACGTTTTGCTCGTTGGCGTTGGCGTGAACAAACATTTGCAGGCGCTTGTACTGGCGGAGGTCGAGCGTGGAGTTCTTGTAGACACACTTCGACTCGCCCGATGAGAGGTTGTCGACGTTGATCTGCAGGGCCGCCTCGTTCGACTCCACGAGCTGGGGCTGGGTGGGGTCTTGGCCGCGCTTGATGCCCGGGGGAAGGACATAGTTGACCGGCGACTTGTCGCTGTTCTCCTCGATGTCAACCGACGCGGTGGTCATAGTTCCCGTCTGTGCCGTGTTGTCGAGGTTTTGCTCATAGACCCGCCATGTGCCACGCACGAGGTCGAAGGTGCCGAAGCGCAGGACGACGGGGTGCTTGAAGCCTGTGAGGAAGGTGCGCATGAAGCGGATGGATGAGAAATCGTTGATGTTTCCCACCCGTTTCTCGTAATCGTCCAGGGGAATACGGAACTCATACCATGTCCAGTGGCCCGTCTTTCCGTTGCGGAGCTTAGGCGCCACCTCTCTCTTGTCGACGATGAAGTTGCGACCCACCTCCATGTCCTCTGGTCTCAGCGACACGTGGTACTGGTAGTATTTCTCATACTCGTTGAGCGTGTAGTCCTGGTTGATGTCCTCCACGTCGGGCGTGCTCTTGTAGGAGGTGTCATAGCGTCCCGAGTTGCCGTCGGAGTCGGGCGAGTTGCCCTGCGGGTTGTTGATGTACTTGTAGCGCCTGAAGATGTCGGCCTTCATGCGGTCGAGGTCGTCGCCGCGGAAGTAGTGGTAGTCGTCGTTGGCGGGGTCGGCCCAGATGGAGTCCCACACGGCGGCGTTGACCTTGCCTTGGATTTGCGTGAGGAAGTCCTGATAGCTCTGGAACTGTTGTTCCTCCTGGTCGTTGAGGCCGTTGAGACCGACGTCTTGCAACTGTCGCGAGCCGCTGGTCGTGGCGAAGGCGTAGGTCACCGTGGACTGCGTCGGAATCTTGCCCCACTGGGTGAGCGTGTAGCTCTGGGAGCCGTCGACGGGCATGCCGCTCTCATAGAACTTCTTGCCGTCGTGTAGCACGTCCTCCGACACCTCTCCGAGGTTGAAGTAAAGGTCGCCCCCGTAGTCGGCGGCGTCGGCGCGCTCGCGGCTGTCGATGAAGGGGTCAAGCATCCAGAACTCCACATACTCGATGTTGGCGTTCTCGAAGTCGGTCGTCTCCAGCTTGCGCATCATGCCGCCCCAGTGCTGGTCGGGGTTGTTGAGCGTGCCGTCGGCATTGAGGTCGGGGTTGAAGTTGTAGGGGCCGCGCTCGTTGGGGTAGTAGGCCAGGTTGAGCACCGGCAGGGTGGCGGTGGCGCCGCTGTAGGAGTTGACGTCGCGGTTGGGGAACAGCTCGTTGACATACCACTCGCGAATGTAAGGGTTGCTCAGCTGGTCGAGGTCACTCTTGATGTGGGCCGGTGTGAGGCTGCTGCTGCGGCGCGTGAAGAGCGGGTCGATGGAGTACCACGCCATCTGCGAGCGGTTGAAGCCGCTGCGCAGCGTGGTCTTGTCCTGGTGCTCGGGGAACATGGAGGGCACGCTTGACAGCACCCAGCTGTAGGGGTCGAGCACGCTGATCTTGTCGGTGGTGTTCTCGAAGTCGTCGATGTATGAGGCGTTGTCTTGCACGCCGTGGGCCTTTCCGGCGATGAGCTGCGCAAACTCGCCCGTGAAGGATATCTGCGAGAAAATGCA
>DAIOEQ010000173.1:0-5341 GCA_036746215.1 Prevotella sp. | reverse complement strand
AAAGCATTTTGTTATGGAAACAACTAAAACCACACAAGAGGCGCGCCCGACCACAACCAGCAGCGAGCGCTGTTTCGAAGGTTACGCCATGAATGGCTTCGCAGCCCTTGTTCTCATTCTCATTCTAATACTTGCGGGAGGCGCCTGCCTGACCACGGGCATCCTACAAGAAAGTCCCTTGCCAAGCGTCGTAGGTTCGATGCTCCTGCTGTGTGTAATGGTGAGCCTCAAGGGCTTCATCCAGCAAGAGCCCAACGAGGCGCGTGTCATGATGTTCTTCGGCAAGTACAAGGGCACCTTCAAGCGCGTTGGTTTCTTTTGGGTCAACCCCTTCATCAACACCAAGCGCCTCTCGCTCCGTTCACGCAACATCGACGCGGAGCCCATCAAGGTCAACGACAAGCAGGGCAACCCCGTGATGATCGGCCTGGTGCTGGTGTGGCGGCTGAAGGACACCTACAAAGCCATGTTTGAGATTGACTCGCAGACCATGGCACGCAGCACCGCCTCCGTCGGCACCGACGTGAAGAGCATCATGGACGCATTTGAGAACTTCGTGAAAATCCAGAGCGACGCGGCCCTCCGCCAGGTGGCCGGTCTCTACTCTTATGACAACAACGAGGCCAGTGATGAAGTGACCCTCCGCGGTGGCGGCGACGTGATCAACAAGCAGTTGGAGGAGCGTCTCACCGAGCGTCTCGACATGGCAGGCATCGAAATTGTGGAAGCTCGCATCAACTACCTGGCCTACGCGCCAGAGATCGCAGCCGTGATGTTGCGGCGACAACAGGCTGATGCGATCATTGCCGCCCGTGAGAAGATTGTGGAAGGTGCCGTGAGCATGGTGAAGATGGCGCTCGACAAACTCTCGGCCGAGCAAGTTGTGGAACTCGATGACGACAAGAAGGCGTCGATGGTGTCCAACCTTCTGGTGGTGCTCTGTGGCGACGACACCGCTCAACCTGTGGTCAACACGGGCACACTAAACATGTAAAACCCTGACATCCAATATGGTTAAAGCCACCAAAAGTTTTGTGCTCAGGCTCGACGCCGCCACGATGCAGGCGGTGGAGAAATGGGCTGCAGACGAATTCCGGTCCACCAACGGCCAACTGCAATGGATCATTGCCGAAGCCTTGCGCCGCAACCGCCGGTTGCCCAAGCACACCCCAGCGTCATCATCGGCAGGCGGTGACGCAGAGGAAAGCACAAATACCAACACATGAATATGACGATGAAACAACTTATCTTAGACACCCGCCACATCACACCCACAGGCGACAAGAAACGTCCTGTCGTGGTGCGTCCCACCCTCGCGTGCCGTGTGTTCAACTCGGCCTTCGCAGCCGTCCTGGTGCTTGTGGCCATCACGCGCTGGTGCGATAGCAGCCTCAGCCACGATCTCCACTACTACGTGGAACTTGGCATCTTAGCCGTGGGCGTGGCGTTTCTTGTCCACAATGCCGTGCGTGGCGAGCATCCCGAGAACAGTCTCGACACCGACGAGTTCGTCAACTTGCAACAATTTGCGCTCTATATCTGGAAGATACGGCTGCAAAACTGCTGTCTCTGCCTACTCTACGTCTTCTTCTGTCTCAGCGATGACACTGCCCCACTGTTGGGCTATATCGGCTTCGTGTTCCTTGCGCTTTTCTTCCTGGTGAAGTGGTACTTCAACCGGCAAATCAAGCAAGCCGCCCGCCTGACGCCCGACCTCCAGCTGGGGCCCCGTGTGGAGCTGACGTTGGGCCTCACGACGCTGGCCAGCAAGTTGGAAGCGGCATCGCTCGTCGCCATGGTCCTCGCCATCGGCGTGGCGCTGTGGGTGGGCCTGTCAAGCCTTACGGGCGGGCACCACGACGGCATGTGGATCTGGAGCGCCTGCCTGGTGTTTTGCACCGTTGGCGTCACCTTTTCGCTGCGCAAGATGATGCGCCAGCCCATCAGCCTGGCCGACCAAGCGGAGGCCGACGAGGTGATGCGCGACCGCTGGATCATTCCGCTCGTAGGACTTTGTTTCAATCTGTTTGGCGCCTTTATACTTGCCTTGGTCTACCTCCTCTTGACCGCATAGCGGCTTGGCGCCCCTTCAAGGCCAATCCCCCTCTCCCGCAAGACGTGCGGGGGAGGGGGATTGCTCATTTTTGTGATGTCCGGTCACGACCAAACTGACGGGGCTGAATGTCTAACCCTTGCCGTGACGATGGAAGGGGAACCGCAGGCGTGGGGGCGCGAAGCTCAGGTGATGATGTTCGCGCTGTTTGTCTCCAGGCTTCTCGCCACCACGTGTCACGATAATCAGGATGACAGCCGAGAGGATGAGCACGATGCCGACGGCAAGGCGCAACGAGAACGCCTCCGAGAAGACCAGACAACCGATGAACACCGCCGTCACGGGCTCCAAAGCGCCCATGATGGCCGATGGCGTGCTGCCGATATTCTTGATGGCGACATTCATGAAGAACAGGCTCATCACCGTTGGCAACAGGGCCAATTGCACGGCGCACGCCCACTGCTTCGTGCCATGGAGCCACTGCAGAGGCTCGCCGGACGCCAGCGAGAAGGCAAGGATGGAGAGCAGTCCGCCCAACACAATCCAAAAGGTGAACTTCACGGGCGAATAGGTGGTGGCCCATTGGTTCACGGCGATGATATAAAGGGCGTAGAGCAGCGATGACAGCAACACCAGCGTGACTCCAATAGCCGACAGCGCGACATGGCCGTCGCCCCGATAAAGCAGGCCGATGCCCAGTGTGGCCAAGGCGATGGACAGCACCGTGGGCCACGTGACGCGCTCATGGAAGAATGCCACCATGAGCACGGCCGTCATGATGGGATAACTGAAGAGGATGGTCGACGCGATACCGGCGTCCATGTGGTGGAAACTGACATAGAGCGTGGTGGACGACATGGCAAACAAGCTGCCCAGCACAACGAAGCGTATGGCATGCCCCCACTTCACCTGGAAGCGCTCGCCACGCACCACCATCCACACGGCGAAGAAAAGCAAGGCCAGCGCATAGCGATAAAACAAGACAGACCCTGAGTTGACGCCGTCCTGATACAGATAGAGTGTGCCCAGCGGGTTGGTGCCATAAAAGATGGCCGCCAACACGCCAGCCACATAACCTTTCACTTTAGAGTTCATGTGTTTCAAGCGATATAATAAGAGGGCGGGCACGATCACCCGCGCCACTCCACCCACAAGCGCAAGACCTTATTCTTTACCCCACTTGCCGGCAAACAGGGAAATCATTAGCCCCAGCGCCGCAACGGGCGCCTGTGGCTAATAAGCTTCCCTGTATTTGTTTTCGTCTTTGTCTTGGAGCATCGAGAGGTAGCTGCGATAGCGGCTCTCAGCGATGTAGTGGTCTTCCACGGCCTTGCGCACGGCGCATCCGGGCTCGTGGGTGTGGGTACAGTTGTTGAAGCGGCAGTCCTTGGAGAACTTGAATATCTCCTTGAAGTAACTACCTATCTCCTCGGGCTCCATGTCAAACGAACCGAAGCCCTTGATGCCCGGCGTGTCGATGATCCAGCCACCGCCCGGCAGGGCCGTCATCTCCGAGAAGGTGGTGGTGTGCATGCCCGTATCGTGGGCGTCGCTGATGTCGGCCACACGCGCCCCGGCCCCAGGAATGAGCAAGTTGAGCAAGGTCGACTTCCCCACTCCGCTGTTGCCGCTGAGCAACGTCACCCGCCCGCCGAGTAGCTCTCGCAACGCGTCGGCTCCCTCGCCCGTGGCTGCCGACACCTGCCGGCACTCATAGCCCACTGTCTCATAGAGGTGGACCATCATCTCCTGGTAGCGGCGCTCCTCGTCGCTGAGCAGGTCGGTCTTGTTGAACACCAGCACCACGGGCACCGAGTAGGCCTCAGCCGAGGCCAGGAAGCGGTCAATGAAGGTCGTGGCCGTCTCGGGATGTGCCACCGTGACCACGAGAAACGCCTGGTCGACGTTGGCGGCGATGATGTGGCTCTGCTTGGAGAGATTGGTCGAGCGCCTTACGATGTAGTTCTTACGGTCGTCGATGGCGGTGATGAGGGCCTGCCCCTCGGCGTTGACACTGATTTCCACCCCGTCGCCCACGGCCACGGGGTTGGTGGAGCGTATGCCTTTCAGGCGGAAGTTGCCCTTCACCTTGCTGTCCACCTCTCGCCCGTCGTCGGTGAGGACGGTGTACCAAAACCCCGTGTTCTTGATGACTGTGCCGTGCATGGGCTTAGACCGTCATGATCTCTTTCTGCTTCTTGGCCAGCGTGGCGTCGATCTCCTTGATATACTTGTCGTGGAGCTTCTGCAGGTCAGCCTCGGCATCCTTGCCCTGGTCCTCAGAGAGACCGTCCTTGGTGGCTTTCTTCAGCTTGTCCTTCACGTCGGCGCGCACGTTGCGCACCTCCACCTTCGCCATCTCGCCGATCTTGTTGCACTGCTTCACCAGTTCCTTGCGGCGCTCCTCGGTGGGTTGCGGCAAGCGCAGGATGACCATCTCGCCATTGTTCTCGGGCGTGATGCCCACACCGCTGTCGAGGATGCCTTTCTCGATGTCCTTGATCTGCTTGCGATCCCAGGGGCGGATGGTTATGGTGCGAGCGTCGGGTATCGACACGTTGCCCACCTGGTTGAGGGGCACGCTCTGTCCGTAGGCGTTCACGCGCACGCCGTCGAGGATGGCGGCATTGGCACGGCCGGCGCGGATGCGGGCCAACTCTTCTTCAAGGAACTTGGACGCCTTCTGCATGCGAGCCTCAGCGTCCTTCAATGTTTGCTTTACGTCTATCATGTGTTTTCTGGTTTATTTTTCTCCGCACAAATTTAGGGATTATTTCCTTACGATGCAACTAATTGGACAAAAAAATCACTGGCCGGGCATCACTTCCGCCACACGGTTGGTGAGGTCGACAAACTGGGCCACGGTGAGCTGCTCGGGCCGGCGGGTCATGATGTCCTGGGCGAAGAAGGTGGCGTCGGGCATCGCGTCCCTGCCGAAAAGGGGCTTGAGCGACACGCGCAGCATCTTGCGGCGCTGGTTGAAGGCGGTCTTCACCACGCGGCGGAAGAGCTTCTCGTCGCAGCCCAGGTCTTCCACGCCGTTGCGTGTCATGCGGATGACAGCGCTCTTGACCTTGGGGGGCGGATTGAACACGCCCTCGTCGACGGTGAACAGGTACTCCACGTCATACCAGGCCTGTATCATCACGCTCAGGATGCCATAGGCCTTGTTGCCGGGCCCGGAGGCGATGCGCTGGGCCACCTCGCGCTGTATCATGCCCGTGCAACAGGGTATGAGGTCCTTGTAGTCGAGCATCTTGAAGAATATCTGCGACGAGATGTCGTAGG
>DAIOEQ010000172.1:4132-5414 GCA_036746215.1 Prevotella sp. | reverse complement strand
TCTTGCTCCTTAATATATATATAAGACATTCCAATTTGTCTTTCCGCTGGGGCCTATCGTCCACAGACGCCAAGAGCAGACGGCGCCTGCCGGACGATTTCCCCTGCTGGGGAGAGACTAATCGATGGTCACCAGCCGGTTGTCGCGAAGGGCGACATGGTGGGCGAAGCTGGTGCCATGGCCGTCAGAAACGGCTGACACGTCCACGCCACGGCGCACAAGTTCTGCCACGAGCGCCCGGTCATGGGCGGCGCGGGCCGAGCTCCAACCGCGGCTTCCCACCTCGGCGTTGAACGTGTCTACAAGTGAACTAAGGGTACTGGCCGCAAAGCGAGCGGCGAAATCTTGATAAAGGGTATTGCTCATAATGACTTTGTTTTGAAGTTAAACGTAATCTTCCACATCGTACCTTGACCACCGTGGCTGTCGTGCTCGGTTGGTGCAGATCAAGCTGCTCTTGATGTTTCGCTTGCAAAGTTACGAAGAATATTCCGAAACGCCGCCACTATGCGGCGTTTTTTTGAGAAAAGCCGCAACGCATGGGCAGCCAGCCCACAAGCCGCGCTCCCCACCCGTTGTGGCGAGCGGTCTTGGCTTGTCTTCTCTTTTCTGAAAAAAGACGTCTCTCTGAAGGGAGGTATCTGGCGGAAGAAAAAGAAGGATGGGACCAAAGAACGCCCCAGAAGAGTCCCGAAGACTTGGGGCGACAGGAGAAAGGCCAGGACATTAGATAGCTATCGAGGTGCGTCGGCTGACAGGAGCCGCCTCGACAGGTGCCGTCTCGCATTGCGATTCAGTACCTATCGAACCTCGAAAGGGCAGCTCTTTCCAGCTCTTTGAACTGGCAGAGAATAGAGAAAGCGTGAATTCTTTCGTAAACAATTGGCTTTCAGCAATTTACGTAAACAGCGAAAAACAGCGCGCATTTGCGAGCAATAAGGCATGCGCTGGCCGCGAAGCCATTCCCAGAAGACTTTTTGTCCTGTTATTTCACTCAAGGATTAAGACCACCGTCATCCAGACGGATATAAAAAAGCGGGTGCGCCTGTCATTAGGCGCACCCGCTTTTTGTTTTTCGCATTGCTTCCCCACCCACTGGATAGGCTGGGCATGCGCAATCTCATTCGCAACGCCCAGCGTGAAGGGCACCCAGTGGAAATATGAGAAAAGCAAATGAATTGTGCAAGCACTGCGCTTGCGTTTTTTCAGAAGTCTCCCGCACATAAAAAAGGAATTATCCGTAACTTTGCAGGCGGAAAGACATGAACACATGAAACACGCA
>DAIOEQ010000172.1:0-4122 GCA_036746215.1 Prevotella sp. | reverse complement strand
CCACCGTGGTCGAGAAGGTGGTCACCCTGTCGAGCCCCGTCGGCATCCCCGCGCGACTGCGCGAAGACAAGCCCGACGTGGTGTTGCTCGACATGAACTTCAAGAGCGGCATCAACTCGGGCAACGAGGGCATCTTCTGGCTGCACGAGATCAAGCGCCTCAGCCCACACACCGAGGTGGTGCTCTTCACCGCCTACGCCGACATCGAACTGGCGGTGCGCGGCATGAAGGAGGGCGCCCACGACTTCATCGTGAAACCCTTCGACAACGAAAAACTCGTCAGCACCCTCCTGGCCTGCCTGCCCAAGGGAGGCAAGGCACAGGGCGCGCCATCGGCAAGCGGTACCGAGCCAATCGACGCGACATCGGCCCAGGGCACCATGTTCTGGGGCGCGTCACCCGTCATGCGCGACTTGCGGATGATGGTGGAAAAGGTGGCGCCAACGGATGCCAACATCCTCATCACGGGCGAGAACGGAACGGGCAAGGAGGTGCTGGCCGCCGAGATACACCGCCTCTCCAAGCGGGCCAAGACGCAAGGTCGAGGCCAGCGCGAGGCGTTCTTCCCCATCGACATGGGAGCCATCTCGGAGACGCTCTTCGAGAGCGAGCTGTTCGGACACGTCAAGGGAGCCTTCACCGACGCCAAGGCCGACAAGCCCGGCAAGCTGGAACTGGCCGAGGGCGGCACCCTGTTTCTCGACGAGATAGGCAACCTGAGCTACGGCCTACAGGCCAAGTTGCTGACGGCCCTGCAGCGGCGCAGCATTGTCCGCGTGGGAGGCGCCAAGCCCATCCCCATCGACGTGCGCCTCATCTGCGCCACCAACAGGGACCTGCAACAGATGGTCAACGAGGGGCTCTTCCGCGAGGACCTTCTCTACCGCATCAACACCATCCACCTGCACCTGCCGCCCCTGCGCGAGCGCAAGGGAGACATCGCGCCGCTGGCCAGCCTCTTCCTGCGGCGTTACGCCGACCTGTATGGCCGGCAGGGCCTGTCGCTCTCAGCCGACGCGGCCGAGCGCATCGAGCAGATGCCGTGGCCCGGCAACATACGCGAGTTGCAACACGCCATGGAGCGGGCGGTCATCCTCTCAGAGGGCGACACCGTCACACCGCGCGACCTGCCTTCGGCACCGGCGACCGCGCACCCGTCGCCAGCCGAACAGCCCACCACGCTCGACGGCATGGAGCGGCAGCTCATCGCCAAGACCATCGACGAGTGTCTGGGCAACCTCTCGCAAGTGGCCGCACAACTGGGCATCTCGCGGCAGACGCTCTACAACAAAATCAAGAAATACGGACTGTAAGCCATGGCATGGATCATCATCACGCTCGCCTTGCTGGCCTCGCTTGTGGCCAACCTCCTGCTGTTGCGACAAAACCGGGACATCGCCCGCCGAGTGCGGTTTCTGTTCGACGCCATCGACAGCGGCGACTACAGCTTTCGCTTTCCCGTCAAGGGAAGGCGAGGCAACACACAGGTGGTGAACGACACGCTCAACCAGGTGAAGAGCGTGCTCAGCCACGCCCGCGACGAGCAGATGGAGAAGGAAAAATTTTATGAACTCATCCTCGACTCGGTCGACACGGGCATCCTGGTCATCGAGGAGGGGCGCGGCGTTGTCATCCAGTCGAACCTGGCGGCCCGCAAGATGCTCCAGCGCGACCCCATCACCCACATCAACCAGGTGGAGGATAGGCTGCGGCGCTTCTCTTGCCGACAGTCGCGCACCCTGCTGCGAGGCAAGAAGATGCAAGTCATCGCCTTCAGCGACATCCACGACGAGCTGGCCAACCAGGAGATTGATGCCTGGGTGAAGCTCATCCGCGTGCTCACCCACGAGATCATGAACACCGTGACGCCCGTCATCTCGCTCTCCGAGACCTTGCTCGCCACAGCCGACGGCGAGACAAGGGAGGGCTTGCAGGTCATCCACAAGACCAGCACCGAACTGGTTCAGTTTGTCGAAAACTACCGACAGTTCACACGTGTTCCGGCTCCCTCGCCCGACCTGTTCTACGTGAAGCCCTTCCTGGAGCGCCAGACGCAGCTCCTGACCCACGGCGCCGGCCGGCAACGACAGGTCAGCGTGACCACCACGCCCGACGACCTGCTGGTCTACGCCGATGAGGGACTGGTGAGCCGCGTGGTCAGCAACCTCCTCAAGAACGCAGCCGAGGCCACGCCCCTCCACGGTCACATCACGCTTCGCGCCTACACCGACAGCCGCGACAACGTGACCATCGACATCTCCAACGACGGGCCAGCCATACCCGCAGACGTGGCGGCACACATCTTCGTGCCCTTCTTCACCACCAAGGCGAATGGCAACGGCATCGGGCTCTCCATCTCCCGACAGATCATGCGCGCCAGCAACGGCGCGCTCGAACTGGCCGAGAACGCCGACGGCCACGTCACCTTCCGCCTCACCTTCCTGTAACCGAAGGCGGGCTATCGCATCAAGCCGTTTTAGGCGGATTTCTACAAATCAACATCTTTATCACATCGCGGCATTTGGAGTGGGGATTTCCGAAAGGACCTCACTCCAAACGTGGCACGATTTGCGCCTTGGTGACCGCTTCGTGAAAAAATCATGTGACTTGACGCAAAAAACATAGGGTTTCATGAAATAATATGAGGAAATTTGTTTACCTTTGCACCAAAATAAAATAAGGTAAACGAATATATCTTGAAAAAGATTGTTCAGGAAAAACTATAGCTTATGATTTCTTTTATCAGCAAGTTGCCAACGGGGCTTAAGCGCGGCGCACTTGCCGCCATGTTCCTGTGTGGCGGGCTCCACGCCACGGCGCAGCGTGTGGCGCTGAAGACCAACACGCTCTACTGGGCCACGGCAAGCCCCAACCTGGGCCTCGAATTGCGAGTGAACCGGCACATCACATTCAACATGGAAGGCACCTTCAACCGGCTGAAGGCGGGCAAATATGACACGCGGGGCGAGATGTTCACCCCGGAGTTGCGCTATTGGCTGAGCGCACGCCCGCAGGCAGGCCACTTCTTCGGCCTCATGGCCTTGGGCGCCAACTACAACCTGCTGCTCAACGGCCACCGCTACAATGGCGACGCCTTTGGCGGCGGACTGACCTACGGCTACAGCTTCGTGCTGGGACGCCACTGGAGCCTTGAGGCGACAGTGGGCGGCGGAGCCCTTTATCGGCGAGAGAAGAACTACAAGGAAGCGACCGAGGTGGCACCCGAGGAACCCAACCACAAGAAATGGCAGCTCGCACCGCTCAAGGCTGGCGTGAGCTTTGTGTACATCATCAAGTAGGTAAAAAAGAACACAGGATTCATCGATTATGAAATCACACAACATATTCAATATCACACGACGCCATTGCGTGGCGTTCATCCTGCTGATGCTCGCTCTGACGGCCTTTCAGGCCAACGCCCAAAGCGTGGTGAGAGTGGCGGGCGAAGTGGTGGCCAAGGACGACGGACAGCCCCTGACGGGTGTCAACATCACTGACGCCAACAGCCAGCGACGCCTCGCCGGAACAGACATCGACGGCAAGTTTGCCTTCAACGTGCACGTGGGCACCACACTGAAGTTCAGCATGGTGGGCTTCAACCCGAAGACCGTCAAGGTGAAGAGTGAGCAAGGCTACATCACCGTGAAGCTCGAGGAGAAAAACGTGACCATCAAGGAGGTGCTGGTGCAGGCCAAGCGCATCACCAACAAGGTCGTGCCCGAACCCACCGACATCATCATCAAGGGCAACTACCTGCACGTGTCGACACGCGTCAGGGTGCCGCGCGAGATGTTCGGCCACAACACGCGCCTCGTCGTGCAGCCCGTGCTCAACAACGTGACGCGCGGCAAGCTGTCGCTCATGCGGCCCATGGTCTACGACGCCAAGGAGTACAACCAGACGCAAGACCGACTCTACAACTTCAATATGAAAGACTCGGCCAACGGCGACCCCTTGGCCAAGTATGTCACCCTCAAGACGGCGGCCATGCGAGAGAAAGGCCGCACCAACGACATCATCGGATACAACGACTCGGTGTATGTCGACAACGTGAAGGATGAATACTCATGCGACGTCTACATGGCCATCGAGGACTACACGCACATCCGCTATCGCGACACC
>DAIOEQ010000171.1:1410-5420 GCA_036746215.1 Prevotella sp. | reverse complement strand
AATGATGGGCCCACACAGTAAAAAACAACCGCCCCACACATGAAAACAGGCAATGTGCTGCTACTGCAACAATTTTCCCAGGACATCGTAAGCGTCCACCTTCTTATATTTACTCGACAATGTGGTGTTCTCTTCCCAGTCGTCCGATGTCTTCAACTCGTCCAAGGCCAGTTTGACCGTCGCCTTACGAGCCTGCTTGGTGGCATTGGTGACAAAGGAGAACACCTGTGTGGCAGGGAAAGTCTTCACTCCCAAAGCCTTGAAATCCGAGTAATTCCAGGTAAGGGTCGATGAGCCGTGCGCCGCACTGCTGTATTTGACCACGGCTTCCCCAATCCGCCCACTGTTGCGGTCAGCCTGCCATGTGAACGACAATTTACCATTATTGACCGACACGGGTACGTTTGCTCCGTTTCCATCGAGGTTCACTGTAAACTTCGCCAAGTCGCCCTCCGTCACCCGAGTTGTGCCAGGCAGCAACAACTGGTTCCAAAACAGCGCTTGCAGGGAATAGAAGTTCAAGCCGTTGTCACGCAAGAAATCGAGTTGGTTGTAGTCGCCCTTGACATACTGCTTGTGTAACCTGTCGACGACCATCACATAATCGGGCGTGAACTCCAGTCGTCCGACTTCCGTTCCTATGTAGGGGACGAAGAGTTGCAGGCGAATGACCTTGTCGCGCCGCATGTGTAGCGAGCCCGGCACGGTGACGTTCTTGCCATCCAGTGTGGCCGTGAACGAGAGGCTTCCGACAATGTTCTTGGCATACACTTTCTGGTCACTGACCTTCTGCACGAAAGCCAGCTGTTGCCCAGCGTCCTGTTTTCCCGTCACTTGAGACGCGGCAACCGAGGCACCGTCCTTGACCAGCGACTTCTTGGCGCCACACGAAGCGAGCGCCAGCGGCGCGCAAAGCGCCAATATCTTCACGATTGATGTCTTCATTTCTCTTTTCTGTATAAGTTCATTTTCCGCGTCAGCGCGTCCTTGTCGCCACCCGCGTCAATAGCCTTCTGGAGGAAGTCGAGCGCCTTGCTTTTCTCACCCACCTTCATGAATATGTCCGCCGCATGCTCCAAGACCACGTCGCTGAGAGAGTCTTCCTTGCTGTTCTTCAGCGTGGCGTCCATGTAAATCTTCGCCTCCGCATATCTCTCTTGCTTGTATAAGATCCAAGCGTAGGTGTCGAGAAAGGTCGCATTGCTTGGCTCCGCCTTCACCGCCTTGGCGCTCATCTCCTCGGCCTTCTTCAGGTCGCCGCCTTCCTGGGAGAGGAAGTAAGCGTAGTTGTTGAGTGTCATGGCATGGTCGGGCTTCCACTGCAGGCAACTGTCGTAGGCGGCGTATGCCTTGTCTCTCTCACCTCGCGTGTGATAGATCTCACCCATGATGGCATAGAAATCACTGACGATGTCGGGATTGCTCTTGTCGTTGATTTCCGCCGTTCCTCGTTGGAAGGCGTCGAGAGCGCCCTTGTCATCCTCCTGGTAGTAGCGAGCGAGCCCGGTGAAGTAATAAAAGGCCATTTCATCGGGGTTGTAGAGCATGCCAGGCTCGGCCAAGGCGGCAATGGCCTTCCAGTCTTGCGAGGCCCACTTGTTCTGAATCAGTTGGAAACGGGCCGACGCATTGTCGGGCGCGAGCCTCAGCAACTGCACGAGTGCCGTGTCCACCTGCGCCTCCGGCATTTTCTTCATTTGGTAATAGGCCGCCCGCATCTCGGCCAGCGACACCTCCTTGGGTGCCACCTCGCTCATGCGGTCCATGAGATTGATGATGACCGTGGAGTCTCCCCCCTTGCGCTCATTCTCCTGAATGGCCTGCTTGAGGAATTGCGCGCGACTGTCCTCGGGCGTGCTCTTCCCCATGAGGATGCGTTCCATCATCTGTCGTGCCAACGAGTCCTGGCCCGATGAGCGGTAGTAGTCATACATGGAACTCAGCGCATAGGTGTTGTCAGGACTTTCCTTCAGCGTCTGCGCAAAAAGCTTATAGGCATCCTTCTGCCGCTTGTGCTGCATGAGCCAGTTGCCGAGCATGACCGAGAAGGTCTTGTCATTGGGGTGCCTGTCGGCCAAGCGCTTCAACGTCTGGTATGCGTTCCGGTAGTCGCCCTTCATCTCGTAGACATTCATCTTGGCCATTTCGAACTGGTCATCGGTGCCTTCGAGCTCCTCCATCCTTCCGATGGCGTCAAGCATCTTGTCGTAGTTTTTCTGCTGTTGGTAGAGTTGCACGAGCACGTTGAGCACATCGCTGCGGTCCCTGTTGTTGGCAAAGAGCCGCTCATAGGCATTGGTAGCCTTGGCATAGTCGCCCATCCCGATGTAGAACTGCGCCACTTTCTCCTGGTAGATGCCATTGCCGGGCCTGAGCTCCGCCGCCTTCTCCAGGCATTGCAAGGCCAACGTGTCCTGCCGCAACATCGACAAGAAGCGGGCCTTGAGGAAGTAAGCCTCCGCTGCCTTGGGATTGATCTCCAAGCAGTGGCTCAACAAGTCGAACGCTGCCGCATAGTGTCCCGCCTCCTGTTGGCGCACGGCCTCCAGGAAGAAGTAGTCGTACCGGCGGCTGTCGTTATAGCTCAGCGTGTCGGCTGAGACCGTTGCTGCGGCGGTCTTCGCTTTCTTCTTGCCGAGTGAGGGCATGGCAGCTCCCCCCATCGCCACGATGGCGAGGGCCAGCAACGTGATATTTCTGAACTTTCTGTACATTTGAGTCAAGTGTCTCCCGTCATTTCACACCCGTATGCCCGTAGCCTCCTTCGCCACGCTCGGTCTCATCGAGCACACTGACAGGCTCAAAGCTCACCTGCTCATAGCGCGCCACGACCATCTGCGCGATACGTTCTCCGTCGCGGATGATGAAATCGTCCTTGGAGAAGTTGACCAGCAACACCTTGAGCTCACCACGATAGTCGGCGTCGATCGTGCCTGGCGTGTTGAGCACTGTGACGCCATGCTTCAGCGCCAGTCCGCTTCGGGGTCTCACCTGCGCCTCGTAGCCTTCTGGCAAGGCGATGTGCAAGCCCGTGGACACAAGCACGCGCTCCATGGGGTGCAAGACGATGGGATCCGTCAGGTTGGCGCGGAGGTCAAGGCCTGCGCTCTGCAAGGTGGCATAAGCCGGAAGGGGCTGGTGGCCCGTGTTGACTACTTTTATTTTCAGCATAACAGTTGCAAAATTAATAAATTCCGCCCACTTACATACTTTTTAATTATTAAAAAGGCGAAAAATGGAGAAATATCAAGTAACTTTGCCACGACAATCCACACGGCCACAACCACTTGCCGGCAGGAATAACGAAAAACATAACGACATGAACTGGAATCAACTCATTTCCAACAAGCGTTTCGGGCAGGAGGATCGCCACGCCCTCCGTCACGACGACCGCTCGGAGTTCAAGCGCGATGGCGACCGCCTCGTCTACTCCGCCCCCTTCCGCCGCCTGCAGAACAAGACCCAGGTGTTTCCGCTCCCGGGCAGCGTCTTTGTGCACAACCGCCTGACCCACTCGCTGGAGGTGTCGTCATTAGGCAAGTCGCTGGGCGACGACGTGGCTCGCCGGTTGACAGCGCTCCATCCCGAGTTGCGTGGCACACTGTTTGAGGAGATAGGCACCATCGTTCAGACGGCCGGCCTCGCCCACGACATGGGCAACCCACCCTTCGGCCATTCGGGCGAGAAGGCCATCCAGACCTACTTCACCGAGGGCCCGGGCACACAGCTGCGCAGCCTGTTGAGCGATGCCTTCTGGTCTGACATCACCCACTTCGAGGGCAACGCCAACGCCTTCCGCCTGCTGGTCCATCGGTTTGTGGGCCGACGCGCCGGCGGCTATGTCATGACCTACGCCACGCTGGCGTCGATTGTCAAGTACCCCTTCTCCAGCCAGTTGGCCGGGGCGCACGGCAAGTTCGGTTTCTTCTCGTCGGAGGCGTCGAGCTTCGCAAAGATTGCCGATGAATTGGGACTAATTCGCCTATCGGCCCCTGGCGAGCCACTCCGTT
>DAIOEQ010000171.1:0-1374 GCA_036746215.1 Prevotella sp. | reverse complement strand
ACCTCATGGAGGCCGCCGATGACATCTGCTACGAAATCATGGACATCGAGGACTCGCACAAGTTGAAGATTCTCTCCTACGAGGAGACACGCGACCTGTTGTTGGGTTTTCTCGACACGGAGACGCAAACCCACGTCTTGCGCCGCCTCGAGGAAGAGGGTGTCACCGACCGCAACGAGCAGGTGGTCTACATGCGCGCCTGCGTGGTGGGCGCCCTGGAGCGAGCCTGCGTCAACACCTTCGTGGAAAACGAGAAGGCCATCCTCGACGGCTCGTTCAGCGGTAGCCTCATCAGCCACATTGAGCCCGAGCTGCGCGACGCCTACCAACGGTGCGCGGCCCTGTCGCGCCAAAAGATTTATCGCAGCAAGCCCGTGCTCGACGTGGAGCTGAGCGGCTACAAGATCATGGAGACCCTGATGGAGACGCTCATCTCGGCGGCCATCCATCCTGAGAAGTTCCATTCCCAGCAGCTCATCTGCCGCTTCAGCAGCCAGTATGACATCGAGAGCCCTGACCTGGAGACGCGCATCATGGCCGTGCTCGACTATATCAGCGGCATGACCGACATCTACGCCCTCGACATCTACCAAAAGATTGAGGGCATCGCCCTACCTATCGTATAACCCCGAGAAACATCACAATCCCCGATGAAACGGCGCATTTTCTTCAATCACAAGGAGGAGCTATGGAACAGCTGGAGCCACGCTGGCGGCATTGCCATCGGCATGGTCTTCGGCGTGATTTTTCTCATCTGGTGTTTCCGCGAGGGCAACGGGTGGGCCACGGCGAGCATCATCCTCTACCTCTTCGGCATGCTATGCTCCTACATCGCCTCCACGGTCTATCACGCGCTGAGCGCCTGGTCGCCGTGGAAGGAGCGCCTGCGCAAGTGGGACCACGCCGCCATCTACTGGCACATTGCGGGCTCCTATTCGCCCATCACGCTCATCTGCCTGCGCGACCAGGGCTATTGGGGCTGGACGCTCTTCACCTTCATTTGGGCGGCAGCCATCGCAGGCACCATCGTCAGCTTTCGCGGGCTGAAAGGTCACAGCAACGTGGAGACCATCTGCTTTGTGGCCATGGGGCTGAGCGTGCTGGTCGCCTTGAAGCCTCTTGTCGACTCCTTGCCGACAGCTTCTTTCTGGTGGATTATCGGCGAGGGAGTCAGCTACATCACGGGTGCCGTGTTCTACAGCTTGAACCGTCGCCGTTTCATGCACACGGTGTTCCATTTCTTTGTGCTCATGGGCTCTGTCTGCCACATCATCGCCGTATGGGACATTCTCATGAAGTACCTGTGAGCGCCCACGACTCTATCCCATAAAGGGCGCAAGGCCACTCCCACATGCGTATATCGCGACATGACGG
>DAIOEQ010000170.1:1281-5427 GCA_036746215.1 Prevotella sp. | reverse complement strand
ATAGTCCGTTTTGTCCCTATCACCTTTCCGTCTGCGCTCAGCTTGACGGTTGTCGAGTTTGCCCCTGCGCCGTCGGCATACGTTCCGCCGGCTGTACCCACGCTCACTTGCCCCTCAGCGTAAACCGAGAGTTGGGCCATCGCGTTGCTTGCAACGCAGGCAAGAGTTAACAACAAAAGGATTTTCTTTCTCATAATTCAAACGTTAAGTTTATAATTGTTGAGTGGTTTTTAGCATGGGAACACCAAGAATGGCATCATTCTCCACTGTTTGCGCACACCTGCGCAAATGAAACTATGGGTTTTGGTTGCAAATATACTCAAAACCTCCAAATCGCGCAAGAGATTCCTTAATATTCTATAAAGAAAATTAAAAGAAACGCAAAAACATCTTTTGTCTATTGCCATCACCTACCGTCGGGATGTTCTGGGAGATGACGCATCACAGATTAGAAAAGGGTTGGGGAAGGCATATTCACAGATAAAAAGCAGGACAAAAGGCATGGAAAAACAGGCGATATTTGCCTGCGCGGAGTCGTCGGCCTGCAAATACGCCACGTATTTCGACTTTCACGCATATCGCTTTCAATCAATATGTTACAAGATTATATCAGGGACAAATCTTCTGCCAGGCCAAGATTATCTGAAAGAAGGTATCTAACGGACGCTCAATAGACGCCCCATCGAGTGACGTCCCGTCACGTGTCGCCACTCCATCGGCCAATCATCGCCCCTCGATAGGGCATCAATCGCCAGGAAGTCGGGCTTTTCTCATGTCGAGACACCTCATTTTCCCCGTCGAAATGGCCCGCAAAACGCCCTTCCGTCTCCTGGAAGGCATGCCACAAAAGAGCTGTTTTATTCAGAATATTCTTGACAGAACATCTTCACCATCATGTTTCCCTTCCATCAAGAGACACATGGTTGTAGCGCTCGGAACGAGACGAACAAAAAGAGGACTGGAACTCCACAAGGGAATCCCAGTCCTCTTTTTTGTATAGAATGAACTTTAAAAATCAACCGAAAAGCGGCTGTCCGCTTACTTGGTGCCCTCCACCATGTGGTCCATGACCAATGCCAGGGCTGAAGCACCTACGAACATGACAGCTGCGAATGTAATAAATGTCATCATACTCATAACTTTTTCCTTTCTCTGTTTTGTTAATGTTCTTACTTACCACCCTTTCGGATGGCTTTTCTTCTACCGCTTGCGCGGTGTATCCTTGAATTACAATCTCTTGTCTTTCGACGATGCAAAGGTACAAACTTCGTGCTGTGTGCGCAAACAGTGGCGCTTTTTCCTCTCATTTTTCGTGTTTTAATTGATGAAGGTCAACTCGGTTGACGCAGGTCAAGACCACCGATTGACATAGGTCAAGACCGTTGGCGGGCACCATGACAGCTGGCGACAAACGGCACGCCAAACTGACACTTTGTCACACATCCAAGTCATCCGCCACACCCTCGCAGGCGCCCCCAGGCGGTCAACTTGTTAAACGGATGGTTAAAAACCTTCCAATTCTTTTGCCGTTCGGCCTAATTCCACTAACTTTGTAAATCAAATGAAAAAGACCATCTGCGACATTCTCAAGGTGGCGCTGTCACTTCTGTTGGGCGGTGCCATACTCTACTGGATGTACCGCGACTTCGACTTCCATCGCATGGAGCACGTGCTGCTGCATGAGATGAACTGGACTTGGATGTTGCTGTCGTTTCCCTTCGGCATCCTGGCGCAAGCCTTCCGTGGCTGGCGATGGCGCCAGACGCTGGAGCCTGTTGGCGAGCGGCCACGGGCGGCGGTGGCCGTCAACTCCATCTTCCTGTCCTACGCCGTCAGCCTCGTGGTGCCGCGCGTTGGCGAGTTCGCGCGGTGCGGCGTGCTCCGCCGGTGGGACGGCGTGTCGTTTCCCAAGGCGCTGGGCACCGTGGTCACCGAGCGCGCCATCGACTCGCTGCTCATCCTCGTGGTGACGGGCGTGACGCTGCTCTGCCAGTTCAAGGTGTTCGACATCTTCTTCCAAAAGACTGGCACGCGCCTCGACGAGATCCTGGCCGGCTTCTCCTCAACGGGATGGCTGGTGACGGCCGTCTGCGGCGTGGCCGTGGTGGTGCTACTGTGGTATCTCGTGCGGCGCATGGCGATATATAATAAGGTGAAAGGCATCTTCCTCGGCCTGTGGCAGGGCGTGCTCTCCGTGCGCCACGTCAGGAACGCGCCACTCTTCGTGGGTTTCACGCTCGCCATCTGGCTGAGCTACTTCCTCCACTATTACCTCACGTTCTTCTGCTTCGGCGCCACCTCCCACCTCGGGATGGGCTGCGCCTTGGTCACGTTCATCGTGGGATCCATCGCCGTGGTGGTGCCCACCCCCAACGGGGCCGGTCCCTGGCACTTCGCCGTGAAGACGATGCTCATGCTCTACGGCGTGGGCGCCAACGACGCCCTTTTCTTCGTGCTCATCGTCCACTCCGTGCAGACCCTGCTCGTGGTGCTCCTCGGCGTCTACGCCTGGATGGCCCTGTCGTTCACGCGCAAGCGCGCCGCCACGCCCACTCCCGCAACAAGCATCCATTAACTTTTAAAGACACAATAACTATGAGTGAAATCGCAAACCTGAAACCTGAGGCCATCTGGCGCAACTTCCATGCGCTGACACAGGTGCCTCGTCCGTCCGGACATCTTGAGAAAGTGCAGCAGTTCCTGCTCGACTGGGCCAAGGAACACCAAGTGGAGGCCTTCCTCGACCCCGCCGGCAACATCGTGATGCGCAAGCCCGCCACACCGGGCTATGAGAACCGCAAGGTCGTCTTGCTGCAGGCCCACATGGACATGGTGCCGCAGAAGAGCCCGGAGAGCACGCACAACTTCGAGACCGACCCCATCGAGACCTACATCGAGGACGGATGGGTGCACGCCCGCGGCACCACACTGGGCTCGGACGACGGCATCGGCGTGGCGGCCATCATGGGCGTCATGGAGAGCACGGACCTGAAGCACGGTCCCGTGGAGGCGCTCATCACGCGCGACGAGGAGACCGGCATGTATGGCGCCAACGACCTGCCCAAGGGCGAACTCCATTCTGACATCCTCATGAACCTCGACTCGGAGCTCTGGGGCAAGTTTGTCATCGGATCGGCCGGCGGCATCGACGTGACCTCGTCGCTCGAGTACAAGCCCGTGGCCAACGACCAGGAGAAGGCCGTGCGCGTCACGCTGAAAGGCCTGCGCGGCGGACACAGCGGCCTGGAAATCAACGAGGGACGCGCCAACGCCAACAAGGAAATGGTGCGCCTGGTGCGCAAGGCCATCGCCGAGACGGGCGCACGCCTGGCCAGCTGGCACGGAGGCAACATGCGCAACGCCATCCCCTTCAAGGCCGAAGTGGTCGTGGCCCTGCCCGCCGACCAGGTGGAGGCGCTCAAGACGCTCGTGGAGAAACAGCGCGCCATCATCGAGGATGAGTACAGAGGCATCGAGAAGAACGTCGAGTTCTTCACTGAGGACGTGGAGAGCCCCGCCGAACTGGTGCCGCAGGAGATACAAGACAACCTCGTCGACGCCATCTACGCCTGCCACAACGGCGTGGTGCGCATGATCCCCGCCTACCCCAACGTGGTGGAGACCTCGTCCAACCTCGCCATCATCGACATCGAGGCCGGCAAGGCCGTCGTCAAGATCCTGGCTCGCTCAAGCCGTGAGGACATGAAGGAGTATGTGGCAACCACCCTGGAGAGCTGCTTCGACATGGCCGGCATGAAGACCGAGCTCAGCGGCAGCTACGGCGGATGGGACCCCAACCCCGACAGCGAGATACTCAACCTGCTGAAGAAGGTCTACAAGGAGCAGACCGGCGAGGAGGCCACCGTGCAGGCCGACCACGCCGGACTGGAGTGCTCCGTCATCCTGAGCAAGTATCCGGGCATGGACGTCGTGTCGCTCGGCCCCACGCTGCTCTCGCCCCACACCACCAGCGAGCGCTTCAAGGTAGACACCGCCGAGCCGTTCTGGCGACTGCTCACGGCCACCCTCGAGCAGGTGCCCACCAAGTGATGTGACCGCACAATGAGGCGCATGGCCGCGGCCAGCCCTCACGTGTGACAAAACGAATAAAATCGAGTAGGAGGTAAACACTAATCATAGGTGTTT
>DAIOEQ010000170.1:0-1271 GCA_036746215.1 Prevotella sp. | reverse complement strand
AGGGCTTACTCGGGACTTTCACCCGTTAGATAATGCTCATGCCGAGCGTACATAGAAGGAAGGCGCGCAAAAAGTTGAGGTTTTTGCGCGCCTTTCGGTTGTTTTTTTATAATTTTGCAAACACAAGACCAATATCACAAAACAAATGGACGATTATCACGCGGACAATTTCAACCAATGACGTGAGGATCAGACGCAAAGGCGGCTAATCCCCACAACATCCTTAATGACGGAGATTAGCTACAATGAAAACATATTGGAACATTGAGAAGAGCCTGAAGGCCATACCCGAGTGGCAACCCAACTGCTGGATACAAGTCACTTGTCCCACCGACGAAGACCAGCGCGAACTGGAAGAGAAATTCAACATTCCCGATTATTTCCTCAGCGACATCAGCGATACCGATGAGAGAGCCCGCTATGAGTATGACGACGGATGGATGCTCATCATCCTCCGCATACCCTATGTCAAGGAGATACGCTCGCGCACGCCCTACACCACCGTGCCACTCGGCATCATACACAAGCGTGACGTGACCATCACCGTCTGCTTCTACGAGACCAACATGATGATCGACTTCGTGTCCTACCAGCAGAAGCGTGGCGAAGGGTTCACCGACTATGTGGACATGATCTTCCGCCTCTTCCTCTCCTCGGCCGTGTGGTACCTCAAGCGGCTGAAGCAAATCAACGCGCTCATCGAGAAAGCCAAGCACAACCTCGACCACGAGGTGAACAACGAGAGCCTCATCGGCCTCTCCAGGCTGCAAGACTCGCTCACCTACTTCATCACGTCCATCCGCGGCAACGAGAACCTGTTGCAGAAGCTGAAGTTCAAGCTACAGGTGGACGAGCTCGACGCCGACCTCATCGAAGATGTCAACATCGAGATGACGCAGGCACGCGAGACCACCAGCATCTACTCAGACATCCTGGAGTCGACCATGGACACCTACTCGAGCATCATCAACAACAACATGAACACGGTGATGCGTACGCTGACCTCGGTCACCATCATCATGATGTCGGCCACGTTCATCGCCTCGCTGTATGGCATGAACGTCACCAACGGACTGGAGAACAACCCCTGGGGCTTCGCCATCACGCTCATCATGTCGTTTGCCGTCAGCGCACTCTGCTGGGTGGTGCTGCGCTACAAGAGACTGCTGTGAGCATTTACGGGAGTAAACGACAGTTTGCATCCACTTGAGCAATGGGGCGGTGGGTTCTCTAATGAACCCACCGCCCCATTGCCATTAGTATGAACAGAC
>DAIOEQ010000169.1:5176-5431 GCA_036746215.1 Prevotella sp. | reverse complement strand
CCCAACCCTCAACGGCAGCGCAGGTGGCCGGGGCCGGGAAGACCATCGCAAGGGCGGCCCGCCAGGCGGCCGCTCCCTCTCAACACGCCTCCCTGTCACAGCCCGTGGCAAGCGAGGCTCCCAAGACGCCGGCCACACCGGCAAAACTCCCAGGAACGTTGGGCAACATGCGCTTCAACATCAAGGGGGCGGGAAACATCACCTTCGACGACCTAAGACGTGCGCCCAAACAGCCCGACTATCTCAAACTCAATG
>DAIOEQ010000169.1:0-5166 GCA_036746215.1 Prevotella sp. | reverse complement strand
GGCCATGCCCGAAGACGACAAGGCCACCAAGGAGCCCCCGACGGGAAAGCCTTTCACCGAGGATGACCTCATCAGGGAGTGGACGCTGATGTGCAACCGCATGCCCCAACAGTTTGTCGGGTTGGCGGCACGACTGAAAAACATCACGCCACACATCACGTCCTATCCCAATATCGAGGCGGCCATCGACAACGAAATCCTGTTGCAACAGGTGAACGAGATACGGGGCAACATACGCGCCACCATGCGCAAGACGCTCCACAACAACAACATCGAACTGACCCTGCGCCTGGCCGAGGCATCTGAGATGAAGCGCGCCTACACCAAGCGCGAGCTCTTCGACCACTTGAGACAGGCCAACCCGGCCATCGAGAAGCTGCGGGCCGCACTGGGCCTGGAACTGGCCTGACCCTCCACCACCCCACCCCAATAGTCATCGCCCCCGTCCTTTTCCCTGTGCTAATGGGAAAGGGCGGGGGCGATTTCTTTGGTGTCACACACATGTCTGAACTTGACGCGCCCAGACGCACGTTTTTCAGGCTTTCACTATCTTTTTGCGTTTGGTGACATAGACCCCTCTTGTTGCCTTGCCGGCTTTCTTCCCGTCGACCGTGTACAAGGCTTGCGACTTGCCTCCGCCCGCCTTCACGCCGCCTATCGCGGTCATCACGTCATCGACACTCTCGGCGAAGACGATGTCGCGGATGACCGACAAGCCCGTGGTGGAGGTCAGGCCGAAGATGGTCTGCCCGCTGGTGATGTCGGTGTTGCCCAAGGTGGATATGTTGTCGGCAATACCGCTCTGCGTCATGTCCCATGCGATGAGCTGGCAACTTGCGCCACCCACTTGGACGTCGCGCGCCACTGTGGGCTTCACCTGCGATCCCTTGTTGCATCCGTTGAGCCACCACAGGTAGGACGCGCCGTCGGCGAGGCTCAAGTTCTGCCCGACAACGACAAGATACTTCTGCCTGGACGCAATGGCATAGTTGGCCTTGTTGTGGTCAAGCGTGAGGCAGACGTTGTTGTTGCCGCTGCTGGCAACGCGGATGGTGTTAGTCGAGGTGTCGTAGGTGATGCTTGCTGGCGACAGCCTTCGGGTGTCGCCCGAGGTCCACTCCGAGGCCACGAAACGATAAGGGTTGGCTATTCCCGCATAGCCGCTCATGAGCCTGAGATAGTAGAGACCCGGCATCAGCGTGCCCTCAGAGGCCGCCAGCCTCACGACGAACTTCCGCTTGGCCTTGCCCTCGGCGTCCCTTTGGAGCGCATTGGGTATGGGAAACTCCACGTTGAAGAACCCGTTGGTCGCGTCCTTGAAGGTCTTCGGGATGGTGATGTCGGCTATCTTCTCCCCGTCAACCCACAAGGTGGCCTTGCGTCCTTGGTCGGCGGTGGTGAAACGGCACAAGACGGAGAGGCTGTCCGTCTTCCCGGCGGCATTGAAGAGCGAGAACTGCACATAGCCCCCAGCCCTGGCGTCACGGTAATTCTCGCCGTTGTACATGCCCGTCGAGGAGTCGTCGCTGTAGTTGTACTCATGTCCCGCCTCGCTCTGCTGCTCGCCGGTGGCCACGAAGTCCACGGTGCGCGTCTCCAAGTCCTTCCGCGCCTTTTCGATGGCCGCCATGTCGCTGTTGGCATAGTTTTCGGCCGTCTGCTGGTACCAGTAGCACATGTACCTGGCGTGGTGGATGGTGTAGAAAGGTCTCAACGTCAGCTTGGACCACGAGTATCCGGGCACGCCCTCACGCGTGGCGTCGATGGTGAACTCCAGTTTTGCCGTGTCGCTTGCCGCCACACGCGAGAGCACGCTGGCGCGGTCACCGATCAACATCGGTGAGTCGACGAGGCTCTTGGCCTGTCCCCTGCTGCCTGGCGAGTGGTCCATGCGCCCCTCGCCGGCATACTCGTTCTGCAACTTCTCGAAGGCCAGCCGCGTGGTGTCGGCGTCAGCCTGGTCGCGCGCGGTGGTCTGGGCGGCGAGGAGCACTGGCCCATACTCAAAGGCGATGTAGTCGGTATAGTTGGGGCACGCCTCGTATCGCAACGTCATGGGCAGGTCCACGGTGACGACGTCGCCTTTTTTCCATTTTCGGGTCACGCGGGCATAAGAAGCGGTTCCCTTCTCCACGCGGATGTCTTGCCGCTCACCGTTGACACGGATGGCGTAGCCCTCAGCCGCCCACCACGGGTGTCTCACGGCCAGGGTGTAGCTGCCAGCCTTCCCGATGGTCATCTGTGTGGTCTGCGAATAGGGATATCGCGTCTGCTGCGTCACGACGAATTTTCCGGCGTCGAGCTTGCTCGCCATGAAGAGGTTCACGTAGAGCACCGAGTCGCCGTCATGCGTGTAGGTGAAGTGGCCATACTTGCTGTGGTTCTCCATGCCCGTGCCCACACAGCACCACATGCCCTGGTTCGCCTGCGAATAGATGCGGTATCCCTGCGGGCGCAGGGTGGTGAAATAGACGTATCCGCCTGTCGCGGGGTCTTGTGTCGAGAGGATGTGGTTGAGCGTGGCATACTCATAGAAGTCGGCGTAGCGGGCGTCGTGCGTGCGGTCGGCCAGCATCTCCGAGAGCTTGAGCATGTTGTTGGTGTTGCAGCTTTCGGGTCCGTCGAGCTGGTCGATGTAGCGGTTGCCGGCATTGGCGGCGAGGAAATGCTCGTTCACGCTGTTTCCCCCGATGCACACGGTCCGGTTGTGTGCCACATCGGCCCAGAAGTTCTCTGCGGCCTTGGCGTAGGCGGCCTTGGCGTTGTCGTCCTCGTAGACCCGCTCGAAACCTATGTATTTCGGCACCTGGGTGTTGGCATGCCTTCCGTCGAGAAAAGTCTTGTTGACAGTCTGCATGCCGTTGAGCATGGTCTTGTGGCTGTATTTCTCGGCGGCCTCCAGGTACTTGGCGTCGCCGAAGAGGGCGAAGGCGTCGGCCAGCACCTCGTTCATGCCGCCGTGCTCAGTGTCGAGCACCGTCTGCATGGTGGTGTCAGACAGTTTGGCCACCAGGTTGACACTCCAGTCGCACAGCTTGCGGAACATCTCCCCAGCCGTCTCGCTGCCCGCGTAGACGTAGGCGTCGCGAAGGCCCGCGAGAACCTTGTGCTCACAATAGAACGGCACCCACCCGCGGTGGTTGCGGAAAGCGGAGATGTCGCCCGCGAACATCTTTTTCCAGTCATCGTTGATGGGTTGCCCGCCGATGTAGCCATAGAGTCCCTCCTTGTTGTCGTCGAAGGCCTTTTGGCAGTCGGCGAGAACGGCGAGCATGTGGTCGAGGCGCTCCTTGAGTTGCGCTTTCACCCCACTGTCGTGGCTGGCGGCGTAGGCCAGCGCGAGGGCGCTCAGGTAGTGGCCGCCCACATGACCCGACAGGTCAAACGACGCGTCACCCCAGTTGGTGAATATGGGATGGAGGGTGGCCCAGTCGGCATACGGACCCGTGTGGAGCCCGGCCTGGCGCACGAAAGGCGTCAACAGGCGGTCGGCGTCATACTGCAAGAGGGTCCTGGCGTTCAGGTCCATGGCCGTCTTGAACGGACTGTCGAGAAGTGTCACATCGGAGAGGCTGAAATGATGCGGGTAAAGGCTACCCTGCGCATGGCCGGCGGTGGCTCCGCCGAGGGCCAGCAACGTGGTGAGTAACAGGTGTCTTGGGTTCATGTGTTATTAAGATATGTCTGTCAAATAGGTTTCACCTCACAAAGGTAAGAAGAAAAAACCAAAGGCGCAAGGTTTCACGTGAGTTTTCGGTGCGAGCGGCGTGTTTCTTTTCACTTGGCGCACATTCGTCCTGTTTTTTGGCGCAAAAGTTTGTCATGGGAAACCACCCAAATAGCGCGTGAAAAGGGCCTTTTGACCTTCTCGCGACAGGCCGGACGGCCCCACGCCCAGCGATAATTGCCTAATCGAGACTCGATAAAGGCGCCATGTTGCCTCGGTTTGTCACCAGCCGTGTCACCATGAAATACCTTTCGAGACACGATTAAGCACCTATCGTGACGAAAAAGACTTACAAAGCAGGACAAATAAATAGAGATTATTTCTATCATCCTATTTATCAGCCCCTTACAAAAACGCCTCATTTTTGCATATTTGCCGACGAGAGGGTCTGCGGACGATTTCATCGCCTGTTTTTCAAGGTGGTTTGTCGCGATTTTTGTCCGCGCATCTTTTGCGGGCAAGCGTCACTTCCCATGTCGCACTGACCACAAAACCGCCCATTTGCACCCGCCGGGGAAGGCGGTCACAAATGGGCGGTTAGCCGGAAACGCCTTGCCGCTGCGGCCAGGCGGTGTCGTTCTCGAAAGTCAGATGAGCTGCATGCCCATGGCCGCACACTCACGACGCATGTCCTCAGGCCAGATGCTGGCCTGAATCTCGCCGATGTGGGCCTTGTGGAGCATCACCATGCACAGGCGGCTCTGCCCGATGCCACCGCCAATGCTGAGCGGCAACTTGCCACCGAGCAACTGCTGGTGGAAGAAAAGCTTCTCGCGGTCTTCCTTGCCCTCAATCTTGAGTTGGCGCAACAGGGCGGCCTTGTCCACGCGAATGCCCATGGAGCTCAGCTCGAACGAACGGCCCAGGACGGGATACCAGATGAGAATGTCGCCATTGAGGCCCTGGCGACCATTCTCGGCCACGGTCGACCAGTCGTCGTAGTCGGGGGCGCGGCCGTCGTGCTTCTTGCCGTCGCTCAGCCGGCCGCCTATGCCCTCCACGAACACGGCGCCATACTTCTTGCAGATGGCGTCCTCGCGCTCCTTGGGCGTCAAGTCGGGATACATGTCGAGCAACTCCTGGCTGTGGACAAAGTGGATGTCGCGTGGCAGGAAGGGCTTAATCTGCGGGAACGTCTCACACGTCAGGTACTCCGTGCGCAGGATGGCTGCGTAGATGCGGCGCACCACGTTCTCAAGAAACGCCAGCGTGCGGTCGCCCTCGGTGATGACGGCCTCCCAGTCCCACTGGTCGACATAGAGCGAGTGGAGGTTGTCGAGCTCCTCGTCGGCGCGGATGGCGTTCATGTCGGTGTAGATGCCATAGCCGGGCTTCACCTTGTACTCAGCCAGCGTCAGACGCTTCCACTTGGCCAGCGAGTGCACCACCTCGGCCTTGGCCTCACCCATGTCCTTGATGGGGAACGTCACGGGGCGCTC
>DAIOEQ010000168.1:753-5440 GCA_036746215.1 Prevotella sp. | reverse complement strand
CATCCTTTGGTATGCCCGTTATCTTGATGAGCATGACGATGAGGAAATTAACTCATTGGAGTGGCAAGTGATGTAGTTTTCATCTTGCAGGATTTCAGGGTATGGCAGTGTCTCTACCCTGAAATCTTTTCTGCGTTTTCTTTTGATGTTTGCAGAAGAATTTATAATTTTGGGGGCGTAAATAGTCTTCTCCGTGTGTAACTCCGAGCACGAAGTTTCGTTTGTGCTCAGATGAAACAGGGGATGACAACCCAAAAACAAAGGCCATGGAACTTACAAACGATCAACAAGCAGTTCTTGAAAAAATCAAGACGTTTCTGCAAGGCGATGCCCAAGTGTTCATCCTTCGTGGTTATGCCGGAACGGGCAAGACCACGATGGTGAAAGCCATAGCCGACTATGTGTCGCAAAATTACAGTGTGGCGCTCATGGCTCCAACGGGCAGGGCTGCACGAGTGCTTCATCAAAAGACGGGCTATGAAGCCACCACGATTCACAAAGCCATTTACGATAAAGTGAGCTTCAAGGCAAAAGAGGTGAATGACGTTGCGGCGTCAGAGTTCCAGTTGGTCTTCCCGATAAGAGAAGCCTCCGACGGAGGAAAACAGGTGGCTATCGTGGATGAGGCTTCGATGGTGAGCTCCAGGAAGATGGAACAAGAGTTGTATGTGTTTGGAACAGGTAAGCTCCTGGATGACCTGTTGACTTATGTGCGTCCCAGTTTTGGTGGCAAGGTGATTTTTGTGGGCGATCCTGCGCAGTTGCCTCCAGTGGGCGAATCCAGTTCCAATGCGCTCAGCCCGGCTTATTTCCAAGCGCAAGGCCTGAAGGTGATGGAGGCTGAACTGACGGAGGTGTTGCGCCAGAAAGGCGATAGCGCCATCTTGAAGAACGCCATGATGATACGCGACCTCCTGAAAAAGAAGAAGCGCAACCAACTGGTGTTTGAAGAGAAGAAAGACGAAGTGGAGACGGTTCCATCGGATGAATTCCTGAGTAGGTTTTTGGATTACTGGAAGACTTCGGCTAAGCCCGACAGCGTGTTGATATGCTTTTCCAACAAGGCCGCCAGTGGATATAACCGCGACATTCGCAAGGAACTCTATGGTTCGGATGTGCCCATACGGAAGGGTGACATCTTGATGTTTGTGCAAAACAATTACCAGCTCGACCGCATGAATGGCGAGCTGGTGCCAGTGCTCTCCGTGGGGACGAGGACGTGCCTGTCGGCACCAGTGTATGTGCAGGCTGGCGGAACAAAAAAACGGGAGACAATCACCCTGAATTTTGTGCAAGTGACGCTGCTCAATGGGGCTGGCCAAGAGGTGCCGTGCATGCTGCTTGAAGATCTGCTGACAAGCGACAAGCCCTCACTGTCTGTCGATGAGAACAAGGCGCTCTATATCAATTTTTGCATACGTCATCCGGGGCTGAAGCCAGGAACAGTAAACTTTGCCAATGCGCTGATAGGCGATGCTTATTATAACGCAGTCAGGGCGAAGTACGGCTATGCGGTCACGGGTCACAAGTGCCAGGGTGGCGAGTGGGGACGGGTCTTCGTGGATTACATAGGTCGAACAGGACTGAATGATGACAGCCTGCGGTGGGCTTATACGGCGACGACGCGTGCCCAAAAGACACTCTATGTCGCCAACCTTCCACATGTCACACCCTTCTCCAAGTTTAGGATTGATCCCATCCAAAAGTGCAAGACCGTTCCATCCGAATGTCGCGTGTTGGCAGAGGCCGGCGTAACGCCTTTCCATGACAGCGCAGTCGACAATGGGGTGAGGGCTAAGTATCATTGTATCGTCCAAAACATGAAGTATACGCCCTATCGTGTGGTGAGCGTGCAGAGTCGTCCGTACCTGGAGATTTACGAAGTGCAAACCCCCGACGGTGTGGACCGCTACGACCTTCACTACAAGATGGGCGCCCTCTTCTTGCCTGCCAAGGCTGCCGAGCCAAACCAACACACAACGATCATCGGCATGATGATGGACGATGAGCGGTGCATGCCATGCGTGTTTGATTATGTGCCATCCGATAAGTTGTACGGCCAGCTCTACAACTTGGTCCGTTCGGCGTGTGATACCTTGGGTGTTCAGCTCACGAATGTTGTCGAGCATGATGATTACAGTGTCGTGTTCTACATGCGGACGAGTGGCACTTTCTCCTGTATCAAGGTTTATGTGAATGCCAAAGGCTTCATCACCTATGCCAAGCCCATGTCCTTGAAGGGCACAGATGACGGTGAGCTTGAAGCTATCATCAATATTATAACTTCTCATTTTGTGTAATAGATATGGCAACAGTAAAAGATATCACAATGATGTGTAAGAGCGGCCAGCTCCAGCAGGCTTACTTATTGGCCAAGACGGAATGGGATGACATGCCTGCGGACGTGTGGCGGCAGCGAGCATTGGCGTGGGCCTTGTATTACATGATCAAGTCGGACGTGGAAGCTGGCGACTATGCATCATTGATTGAGCGAATGGACGAGTTGAAGTCATTGGACCTGCTCACTGAAGACAATGACTCCATGATTTTTGGCAATGTCCAGTTTCAGATAGCCAATTACGTGATGCATCGGATGTCGTTGACAGACGTCAACGCCTCATCGAAACTTTTTGCTTTCTTCCAAAAACTCAGGGATTACTCGTTTGGTCCTTCCAAGGGCCATTCTTTCCTTTTGCAGGTGGTCATCAAGTATGACAAATGGACGGGCATGGCAGATTTCCTGGATTGGTGGAACCTCGACAACCTGTCGCCAGGCGACTTCACCCCTTATGTCAATCAGCGAGGACAAAAGATGATGACCTTGGCCGAACGGACCTATATTGCCTACTCCAAAGCTCTGCTGAAGACTGGCAATACAGAGCGTATCCGACGGTTCCTGCCCAAGATGGATGCGCTCATGAGCCAGCATCCCGAAATGATGTATCCAGGCTATTTCTATGGGAAGCTTCTGTTGTCGCTTGGCAGTGATAAGGATGAGGAGCTGCGCGTGATTATGCCTTTCGCCCGAAAGAAGGCGACAGAGTTTTGGGTGTGGCAGTTGCTGGGCGACGTCTTCGTTGATGACGATGACAAGCAGATGGCTTGTTTGCTTCGTGCAGTGCATTGTCGAACACAAGAGAACTTCCTGGGCAAGGTGCGCATGAAGTTGGCCGAACTATACATCAACCGAAGACTACTCAATTGCGCGCGCTATCAGATTGACATGGTCACGCGTTGCTATGTGGCTCAGGGATGGCGCTTGCCACCTCAGATTGATTGTTGGATACATCAGCCTTGGCTAAATGAAACGGTTTCTGACGAGCGTGATCCAATAGACTACAAGTCCATCACAGATGATATTCTTTGTTCTGGTGCAGAGGACTGCATAGCCGTGATAACGCATGTTGATCCCAACCGTCGCAAGGCGGCTATTGTGTATGGATATGAGAAAAATGCATTTTTAAGATTGCCCATCAAAATCGCGGTTGGCATGGTCTTGAGGCTAAGATATGTGAAAGACAAAACGGGCGAGATGAACGTATTGAAGGCAGAAAGGGCCTCGTTACCGAATTTTCTCCAGTATGCCAAGCGCATGGAGGGCGTCATCAGTAAGCGTGATGACAAGGAATTTGCCTTTTTGAAGGCAGGCCCTGTTAAGAGTTTTGTACCACCAGCCATCGTGGCCAAACACAAGTTAAGCGATGGTGATCGGGTGAAGGGGCTGATGGTTTACGATTACAACAAAAAGAAAGAGTCGTGGAATTGGGTTTGTGTGTACGTACAGAAATAACAAGCGATGATGGAAAAACTGAACTGTAAGCAGAAATATGCAGTCTTGAGAGTGCTGCGTGAAATAGTAGTAGCCGACAATGTCGTCCAAGAGAGTGAGGTGAACTACATGAACGAGACAGCCAGCTCGTTTGGCTTTTCCGACCACTATGATGAAGAGTTGAATCGGGTAAGCCTTGTGGAGGCGACATCGATTATAGGAGTATTACCTCCGGAAACGAAAAGGAAAGTAGCGCAGCTCATGGGTAGGATGATTGTGGTCGACAAGGACATCAATTACAATGAGGTGGAGCTCTACAGGGATATTTGTGCCACATGTGGCATTCATGAGGAATTCCTGGTGAGCGACTATCCGGAGTGTAGTCTAAGTGGTCCTTTTGCCAATCCAGAGGACCTGATGGAACGCCCACAATAAAAAGAGGAGAAAGACTATGCCTGCCAACAAAAACGCGATGACGCGATACAAGATACTCGATGAGCTGCTGGGCAGCCGGTACCACAACTACTCAATCGACGACCTGACGGAGGAGGTCAACGTGCGGCTGGCCGAACTCTATCCCGACACGGATGGGGTGGGGCGACGCACCATCGAGAAAGACATCCACTACTTGGAGTACGAGGGTCCCTTCCTCGTAGACATCGAGCGCTACACTGCACCAGGCTACGACGGCGACCACCAGCGGTCCTTCGCCAAACGGTGCTTGCGCTATCGAGATCCCGGGTTCTCCATTTTCAAGAAAGACCTGACCGATGATGAGGAGTATCTGCTCAGGGAGGCGCTCTCGCTGCTCGGGCAGTTTGACGGCCTGCCCAACCTCGACGCCCTGGAGGGACTGCGCCTTGGCTTGGGCGCCCGTCGCGACGACCGCGCCATCATGTCGCTGATACGCAATCCGCT
>DAIOEQ010000168.1:0-743 GCA_036746215.1 Prevotella sp. | reverse complement strand
GCGAGCTATTCACGGCCATCTCGCAACGCCAGGCCATCGAGCTCCACTACCACCGTTTTGCGTCACCCGACACGGACCTTTCGACCCATGTCCATCCCTACCTGCTGAAGGAGTACAACAGGCGCTGGTTTCTCTTTGCCGCATCGGAGCGTGACGGCAAGTTGCTCTGCTTCGGCCTCGACCGAATAGACCGCGTGGTGCCGTTGCCCGCCCACAAGTATGTCGATTATGAGGGTGACATCCGTGAGGTGTTCGACGACATCATCGGTGTGACGCTCCTGGCCGACAGTCCCCTCTACCACATCGTGTTCTGGGTGAGCGACGTGTCGAAGGACTATGTGGCTACCAAGCCCATCCATGAGTCGCAGCGCAACGTCCGTGGCGAGGAGGAAACCACCCTCAGGCAGCATTACCCCCAGTTGCAAGGGGGCCGATTCTTCAGCATCGACTGTAAAGAGAATTATGAGTTAATCCGCGAGCTTACCAGTTTTGGTCAGGAACTGGTTGTTCTTGAGCCCACGCCGATTCGCGAGAAAGTCATGGATTGGGTGGAAAAGCTGTCCAGTCGTTATGCGCGTTGCTTTCCATCCTGTCCTGAGCTGTGAGATGTGGGCTGCGTGATGTCGCACGCGCGATATGCGCAGTCTCTTCCGAGGTGTGCTGTGATTTTGGTGATTATTTATCCACCATTTAACTTGTTTTCAAGGCTCAATCCTAAATAATCATTTTCTGCGAACATAGTG
>DAIOEQ010000167.1:0-5473 GCA_036746215.1 Prevotella sp. | reverse complement strand
GACGCACCGTTTGCAGTGGCAAACATCAAGAAACAGGAACTCAACAATTTCAGCAAGACGGGCCGCGAGTTGCCTTTCCTCTTCGCCAACACGCCTGGTGTGCTGGCCTGGGGTGAGAACGGTCTCGGGACGGGCACTGTCTACATGCGCATCCGTGGCGCGGCGGGCAGCCGCATCAACGTCACGCTTGATGGTGTGGCGCTCAACTCGCCTGAGGACCAGACCGTGTTCTGGGCCAACATGAACTCTTACGGTGCGCTGCTGGGCTCCGCTCAGATACAGCGAGGCATCGGCACGTCGACCAATGGCGATGGCGCCTTCGGCGGAACCATCTCGCTGGCCACGGCCACCCCGAGCCTCAAGCCCTCACTGGAGCTGACAGGCTCCTATGGCTCGTACAACACCTATAACACGGGTCTTAACTTCTCGACAGGCCTGCTCTTCAACCATCTCATCTTTGACGGCGCCTTCCACCACACGGGCACCGATGGATACCTTCACGGCACGGCTGGCAACAGCGGTTCGTTCTATGGCGGCCTGACCTGGTTGGGCGACAATTTCCAGATCCGCTACAAGAACATCGGAAACTATGAGCACACCGGACAGGCTTGGAACGGCTTGACAGCCGGCAACGACGACGCTTCGCTCATGGACCAGGGCATCGGCACCTACAAGGACATGTACAAGCATGGCCTGGGCCGTTACAACCCGCTCTACGAGAGCATCGTGTTTGACGAGAACAACTGGGAGTTCCCCCAGAACGCCGCTGGCAACTTCCAGACCCAGCGTTACAAGCTCGACAACGGCTCACTTTGGGACAAGACGACTGACAACTTTACCCAGGACCACAACATCCTGAGCTTCACCTGGCAGCCCTCTGCCCACTGGACCCACAACGGTGCCATCCACTACACCTATGGCTATGGTTACTACAAGGAGTTCCGTCCCAATAACAAGTTCGCCAAGTTTGGCATTTATGCCACCGACGCTGACGGCAACTTCATCAAGCGCAGCGACTTCATCCGCCGCAAGGGCCTCACGCAGCACAACTACGGCGTGGTCTACAATGTCAACTACAAGGATGAAGACTGGGACATCGTGGGCGGCGTGAACCTCCAGCAGTTCCGCGCCAACCACTTCGGTTATCTCGACTACATCTCGACGCGCACGGGCTACGCCAACCTCGTGAAGCCCTATGCGGGCAACCAGTACTATGACTCTGACGCCCACAAGTTCGACTACTCCGCCTTCCTGAAGGCCACCGAGCACATCACCTCATGGTGGGACGTGTTCCTCGACCTGCAGTATCGCCACGTCCACTACAAGACCTCTGGTGTCAACGACAAGTTCTATGAGAATGAAGACGGCACCTATCACAACCAGGCCCTCAACATCCACGAGGACTACAACTTCTTCAACCCGAAGGCCGGCTTCAACTTCCATGTGGGCAACCACCGCGCTTACGTCTCCGTGGCCTATGCTGGTCGCGAGCCCGAGCGCAACAACTTCACCGACAATGGCTCTTACCCCGCTCCCAAGGCTGAGCACCTCACCGATACGGAGCTGGGCTATGAGTATGACGGCGGCAACTGGCACGCCGGCGTGAACCTCTACTACATGAACTACAAGGACCAGCTCACGCAGACAGGCCAGAAGAGCGATATCGGCGAGGATCTCACCGCCAACGTCAAGAAGAGCTACCGCATGGGTGCCGAGCTCACAGCCGACTGGAGCCCGCTGACATGGTTGACCGTGGCAGGCAACGCCTCACTCTCGCAGAACCGCATCAAGGACTTCACCGAGTATGTGGAAAACTGGACGCATGACGAATTCGACCAGATCCATTACAATAAGTCGACCCTGTCGTTCTCGCCCTCAGTCATCCTCAATGGCTTTGCCAACTTCCACTACAAGGGCTTCGAGGCCGTGTGGCACACCAACTTCGTGAGCCGCCAGTATCTTGACAACAGCGAGAACAAGCAGCGCTCACTGCCCTGCTTCTCACAGAGCGACCTCAACCTGAGCTACACCCTGCCCGTGAAGCAGGTGGTGAAGGAGGTGGTGTTCGGCCTCAGCATGAACAACATCTTCGACCGTCACTATGCCGCCAGTGGCTGGGTCTACTCAGCTCACCGCTCGGATGATGATATTGCCAGCGATGCCCGTTACTATCAGATTGGCTTCATTCCGATGGCTGGTTTCAACATGATGGGCAACATCACCTTGAGATTCTAAACTGAATGTGCCCCGCGACAAATGGGGTGGGGCACCATAACCTGATAAAGCACACAGCCTGGAGGCACGCCTCAGACTGTGTGCTTTTTTCAAAACCGAACATATCATGCAAGATTTTTTGATTGCCCATTGGCTCGACATCACCACGACTTTGCTCGGATTGGCTTACATCCTGTTGGAGTATAAGGCCAGCCTGTGGCTGTGGCTGGTGGGATTTGTGATGCAAGTGCTCGATGTCGTGCTCTATTATGAGAAGGGGCTTTATGCCGATTGTGGCATGGAGTTCTACTACATCGCCATGACTCTCTATGGCGTGTGGGTTTGGAAGTTTGGCAAGAAGCATGGCCAGCAGGCCGGCGAGGACCTGCCCGTCAGCCACTTCCGGCGCGACCTCATCTTGCCCTGGACGCTGGGCACGCTGGTCATCTGGGCCGTGCTTTGGTATTGGCTCGTGCAGGTGGGCTCCACGGTGCCCGTGGCTGACGCCTTCACCACCGCCCTCAGCTTCGTGGGCATCTGGGCCTTGGCGCGCAAGTATCTCGAGCAGTGGCTCATCTGGATTGTCGTGGACGTGGTGACCTGCGCGCTCTATTTCTATAAGGGCATCCCCTTCAAGGCGTCGCTCTATGGCCTCTATGTCGTCATAGCGATCATGGGTTATCTCAAGTGGAAGCGCAGCATGAGTAGCCCTGCGGTCAGCAAGCGATAAGCTTGGTTGGGCCCAGGAAAGACAAAAGAAACAAAAGAGAAGGGGGCGTGTCACGATTGTGGCACGCCCCCTCTTTAGAATTGTGAATTGTCATGTCATGTTAGCGGCCATTGTGCGTCACCCCTTCTGTGTGAGTGGGGCGGGAGTGACTGCCTTTCGGGGCAAATCACGGGTCATCAAAGGCCGTTTTCGTGCGGCAACACTTACTTGATGCGCACGATGTTGAGTGAGTTGGCGGGAATGTCGAGCGTCACGCCGTCAGCGTCGGGGCTCACCTGCTCCTCGGTGGGGATGACGTAGGTGGGCTCTTTGAGAGTGTTCTCGGCTGTGCCCTTGTCGGCTGTGAGGCGCACCACGCGGCCCACGGAACTCTTGTGGTTCTTCAGGTTGATGCGTGCGGTGGTGGCTTGGGTGCCGGTGTTCACCAGCTTCACGATGTACTCGCCGGTGGGCTCGTCGTAGGTGGCACTTGAGAAGAAGCCGGCGAAGGCGCTGGGCTTCATCTTGGTGGCGAAGAGCTGCTTGCCGTCGAGGCTCGCGAAGATGCTGTCGCCCTTCACATGGAGCTCGACATCATACCAACGGCCTTTCTCCACATGGCCCTGCGTGGCGGCTATGACGTTCTTGCTGCCGTCGGTCACCTGCTCGATGGCGTGCTGTCCGTTGCCCCATCCGCCGAGGTTCAACCAGCAGTAGTTGTCCTCGTCCACATAGTTGAACACGATGAGGAAGCCCTCGTTGCCGTCGTCCTTGCGGGCGCGCACCTTGTAGGTGTACTCGTTAGAGGTGAACTGCTTGCTGTTGAGCTTGATGGAGCCCTCTTGCCATGAGGTCTGCTTGATGATGTTGCCATCCTGCTGCCACTGGCCCTTGATGTCGGTCTTGGCGAGCGTCTTGGTCGTCGCGCCCTCGGCCAGGGTGAGGCCCTTCTCCTCGAAGCTGGCGTGGGTGCCCCAGGTGGCGAGGCCCACGGCGCAAGTGGCGGGTTTCATCTTCACGTCGTCGGGGTTGATGGTGTAGGGATTGTTCTGCTTCACAGTCATGATGCGTGTGCCCACGTTGTCGGCCATCACACGTTGCACATAGTAAGAGGGCGTCCCCATGGCGCGGGTGGCGTTGAACTGGATCATGTCGGGGCGCCAGCGTGTCTCGTTGACGTTGGCGAAGATGGGAGCGTAACTGGCCATCTTCACGATGTCAGAGTTGTTTTCCAGGCCCATCATGTAGACGGCCTCGCCCAGGGCGGCGTTGAGGTTGCCCACATTGCCGAAGCCTTGTGTCACGGCATACTCGCCCACATAGATGTCCGGTCCTTGGCGGTCGTAGGTGTCATACTTGTGGAAGTTCTTCGCAAACCACTCTGGTGTGCGATAGTAGTGCTCGTCGAGGAGCTCCACCTTTTCCTTCGAGTCCCATGTGGGGTCGTCGGTTCCCCATGAGGCCACGTTGCCGATGATGTGCATCTTCGGGTATTTGGCCAGCACGGCGTCGCGGAAGAGCTGGAAGCGCTTGTAGTAGTTGTCGCTCTGCTCGCGTGGGTTGGGCTGGTTGTTCTCGTTGCCAATCTCCAGGTATTCGATGTTGAACGGGGCGGGATGACCGTTCTTGGCGCGCAGGGCGCCATACTTGGAGGTCACAGGCCCGTTGGCATACTCCAGGGCGTTGAGCGTCTCGTCTATCCAAGGCTGGATGGAGTCGACCGGCGTGAAGCCGCCATGCCAGATGCCCACGTTGACCACGTAGAGCGGCTTGGCGCCCAGGTCCTCGGCCAGTTGCAGGTATTCGTGGAAGCCAATGCCATCGGTCGTGCGGTAGCCCCAGTTGACGTTCCAGTGGCCGGCGCGCTCCTCAATCGGGCCGATGGTGCGCTCCCAGCGGAAGGCGTTGTCTGGGCTCTCCTTGCCTTCGACGAAACAGCCGCCGGGGAAGCGGAAGAACTTCGGGTGAAGGTCATAGAGCATCGAGGCCAAGTCGGGGCGCATGCCGTTCTCTCGGTTGTTGAACGTGGGCGGCATGAGGCTCACCACGTCGAAGTCGAGCTTGCCCTTGCCAGTCGACTCAAACCAGAGCAGGGCCTTGGGATGGTTGGTGTTGCAGGTCATCGTGGCCTCATATTGGGTCCACTTGTTGGAGAACTGCTTGCCCTCAAACTCCGCTTGCGCAAACTCCATGCGCCCGCAGCCGCAGCCGATGAACGCCTTGAGCTTGCCCTTGAGCTTGCCCTTGGCCCAAAATGACAGCTTGTAGGTGCGTCCCTGCACGGCGGGTATGCCCCAGTAGCCCTCATTGTTGAAGCCGTCGCCCTCTCCGTTGAAAGTCACCTCAAGCGCTTTGCCTTGCGCCTTGTTGAGCAACCCCTTGTCGACGAGACGCAGGGTGGCGTTGCCCTTGGCATTCCAGTGGTCGGGCTTCTCGTTGTTGTCCTCGAAGCTGCGGTTGCGGATGAGCTCCGCGTAGAGACCGCCGTCGGCGGCGTGGTTGATGTCTTCGTAGAAGATGCCATAGAGCATGGGCGATACCGCCTTGCCC
>DAIOEQ010000166.1:1429-5477 GCA_036746215.1 Prevotella sp. | reverse complement strand
GGCGCTATGGACCAAAAAGAGACCAAAAGATGGTAAAACGCAACCCTTCATGTGATATGTTATCGAAAGGTGGTAATTTATAGAACCCACCTTGAGTGTCATATCCTTTGTTTTTTCCCGACCCCGTTGGCGATGGCACAACCCTTCTGCATGCGCGTCTGGCGCGAGCTTGCTACATGTGGCAACACTTTAGAGACATGGGCAAAAGCCGCTTGCCAAGAAACTCCATAACTTTGCGATGGCGTATGGGACGAAGAAGAGATGGTATCTCAGACGAAGCTTGCGCCAAGCCAACCAACCGAAAAAAGCAAAGACAGATGAAACGCAACCTGAAACGAACCTTGTGTGGCCTATTGGCCAGCTTGGCCACCACCGCTGGCCTGGCACAGAACCCTTACCTGCCCCTTTGGGAGCACCTGCCCGATGGCGAGCCCCGCGTGTTTGAGGACCCCGACCATCCCGGCCGCTATCGTGCTTATATCATCGGGTCGCACGACATGACCCGCACCGCCTACTGCGGCAACGACGTACGCATGTGGTCGGCTCCCGTCGAAGACCTCACGCAGTGGCGCGACGAGGGACCCATCTTCAGTCATTATGTCAACGGCCAATGGGACACGATGTACGCCCCCGACCTTGTCGAGACCAACGACCGTCGAACGGGGAAGCGCACCTACTGGCTCTACCCCCATTCGCGTGGATGGGGACGCGTGGCCATGGTCTGCAAGGGCGACCGCCCCAACGGGCCCTTCACGCCGGTGAACCTCACGCCCGACGGCACGAAATGTCTCAACGGGTCGCTCATCGACTTTGATCCGTCGGTCTTCATAGAGAACATCAACGACCCCAACGACCCCGACTACGCACGTGGCTTCCGCGCCTATGTCTTCTATGGCTTCCGCCACTCCACGGCTTACGAGCTCGATCCCGACAATATGTATGCCGTGAGGCCCGGCACCCAGGTGCACGACTATTTCCTGCCAGCCAGCGAGCGCTACGGTGAGGTGCGCGACCCCAAGGGAACCACCTACCCTGCCCTCTACAAGGGACAGGACCCAGGTGACTTCAACTTTTTCGAAGCCTCATCAATCCGGCAAGTAGGCAACAAGTATGTGATGGTCTTCTCAGGCTACTCAGGTCCCGACTACGGCCTCGGCTCCACCAACTCGGCCCTGCGCTATGCCTACGGCGACAGTCCGTTAGGGCCATGGCGCTCTGGTGGCGTGCTCGTCGACTCGCGCGGCGTGGTGCCCAACGAGGACGGGACGCATCTCACCACCAGCAACTTTGGCCACAACACCCATGGATCCTTGCAGCAGATCAACGGGCAGTGGTATGTGTTCTACCACAGGCCGCCCCGCTGCTTCGGCTTCGCCAGGCAGGCCATGGTGGCACCCGTCAAGATCGAGTGTGACAAGAAACCCGTAGCCAAGGGCGGGCGCGTGCGCATCGTGGCCTACGACCCCTACGCCAAGAATCATGAATGGACGGCGCAAGCGACCGACGGCATGACCTACACGGGTGCCGAGGTGACCAGCGAGGGCTTCCAAATCTACGGTCTCAACCCCTACCAATACTATTCGGCCGGCATCGCATGCCACATCAGTGGCAACGACTGGCTGCAAGACAACTACGACAACTGGCGCGACGGCATGGATCTCGCTGGCGTCACCAATCGCGGCATCATCGGATTTAAGTACTTCGGGTTTGGTGGACTGGCCAAGCCCGTCAAGGGACTCAAGGCTTTCGCACCGACGGCCAAGGGAGACGGTACGGAACTGCATGTCAACCTCACTCCAGGCGGACATGGAGCGTTCACCATCCACGTCATGCTTGATGGCCCCTATGCCAACGCCACCTGGAAGGGACGCGAGATAGCCACCATCAGCGTGCCGGCGAGTGCCGAGCGCAAGGCCACCACGTTCACCGTGCCCGTGCCAGCCGTCGAGGGTCTCAAGGGCAAGCATGCCCTCTATCTCGTGGCCGAGGGACCAGAGGTCAGCCAGCCCGCAACCGCACGCCGGCCGCAAGGCTCACCCCAGCAGGCCGCACGCCCCGAGGGCCTCTTCGATCTCCACGGACTGGGCTTCGCCAAGCGAGGACTGGCCTGCGAGCCAGAAGTTGTGCCCACAGTGAGCATCACCGTCGACGGCAAGCCAGTGGCATTGCCCACCATGCCAATATTGGCCACCAACGCCAACGGTATCATGGACCTCTCGCGCTACCAGGCCTACGCTCCGCTCACCGACACCTCGGTCATCAAAGCCACAGCGTCCGACCCTGCCGTCACATTACAGGTCGGCAAGGTGACCGACGGCCGTGCGACGGTCACCTGTACCTACCGCGGCATCAAGAGAGTGTATCTGCTCAACTAAGCCACGCAAGGTGAGGTCTTTAAATTACCACCTTCTGAAAAACAAGATGTCCGTACCACCTGCAAAAACGTGTGGATACATGACACAATAAAAAACTCAATATTTTACGTTATTACAACTAAGAAACGAGCGGAGCAAGCGTGAGGCCACAAAAAAGGCGGAGCGCCAAAGCTCCGCCTCGTTTCCTGTCCATGCGGCAGGTCAGACTCTCTTCACTTGATAGAGGTCTCTTCTTCTGTCTTGGAGGTTTCTCGTCGACCCATAGGTGTGAAGCTCCGAGAGCTGGCTGAGGTCGACATCCGAGATGAGGATCATCTCCGTGTTGGGCGTGGCCTCGGCGCGCCGTCCGTCGTAAGGGAAAGCGAAATCGCATGGCGTGAACACGGCTGACTGGGCATACTGCACATCCATGTTTTGCACGCGCGGCAGATTGCCCACGCTTCCGGCGATGGCCACGTAGCACTCGTTTTCGATGGCTCGCGCCTGTGCGCAGAGGCGCACGCGGTTGTAGGCGTTCTGCGTGTCGGTCATGAACGGCACGAACAGTATCTGCATGCCCTCGTCGGCCATGATGCGCGAGAGCTCGGGGAACTCCACATCGTAGCAGATCAGTACACCGATGCGGCCGCAGTCGGTGTCGAAGGTCTGTATGCGGTTGCCCTTCGACAGTCCCCAGTATTTTTCCTCATCGGGTGTGACGTGTATCTTCTCGTACATGTCGACCATGCCGTTGCGACGGCAGAGGAAGCCCACGTTGTAGAGCCCGCCACCGTTTTCCTTCACATAAGGCATGGACCCCGTGATGATGTTGATGTTGTAAGTGATGGCCAGCTCGCGGAAGCGGTCGCGTATTTTCTCCGTGTACTGCGCGAGGGAGCGGATGGCCTGGGCTTCGCCCATCTTGTTGAACGGGGCCATGAGCGGTGCGTTGAAATATTCGGGGAAGACGATGAAGTCGGCCTTGTAGCTCGACACAGAGTCCACGAAGAACTCGGCTTGCTCCACAAGGTCGTCGATGTTCTTGTAAGGGCGCATCTGCCATTGCACCAGGCCGATGCGCACGGAGGGTTTGCGCTCCACCACCTTCTGGCCTTGGCGTGGCTCGTAGTAGATGTTGTCCCATTGCAAGAGGCAGGCGTAGTGGCACGATTCCTCGTCGTTGGGGAGGTAATTGCGCATGACACGCCGCACGTGGAAATCGTTGGACAGCTGGAAGTTGAGCACCGGGTCATAGATCTCCCTTGCCCTAACCTTCTCGATATACTCCTTGGGGCGCATCTTGTCGGCATATTTGTGGAAATTGGGTATGCGCCCCCCGAACATGATGGCCTTGAGGTTGAGCTTCTCGCAGAGCTCCTTGCGATACTCATACATGCGGCGCCCCAGTCGCAATCCGCGATAGTCGGGATGGATGAACACCTCAATGCCGTAGAGGATGTTGCCATGTGGGTCGTGGGTGCCAAACGTCTCGTTGCCTGTCACTTGCGCATAGGTGTGGTCGTTTTTCACCATGTCGTAGTTGACGATGATGCTCAGCGCACATCCCACAATCTTGTCGTCGGCAATGATCACCACCTGTCCTTCGGGAAAGATGGTGATGAGCTTTTTGATTTGCTCATGGGTCCAAAACACGTCGCGGTCGGCATAGATGCGATGGAAAGAACCCGCAAGCT
>DAIOEQ010000166.1:0-1419 GCA_036746215.1 Prevotella sp. | reverse complement strand
CATAAATATTATCCTTGAACTTGATGGTATGATTTCTCGGGCGCAAAGTTAACTGAAATCGCTGACAATCCAACCATAAATTTCAAAATATCTTGGTCAAGAACCATCATATAGTGTCTAAAAATCAGTAACTTTGCACTCTCAAAGGTAAAAAGACAAATGCAAAACCAATTCTCTCGCACACAACTCCTGGTGGGCAAGCCCGCCATCGACACCCTGAGCGGCTCGCGCGTGGCCATCTTTGGCGTGGGCGGCGTGGGCGGCTACGTGGTGGAGGTGCTCGCCCGGTCGGGCGTGGGCTATATGGACATCTGGGACGACGACCGCGTGTGCCTTACCAACTGCAATCGCCAAATTCTGGCCACCATCTCCACCGTGGGAAAGCACAAGGTGGATGTGGCCGAGCAGCGCATACACGACATCAACCCCCGTTGCATCGTGCGCAAGCACCAATGCTTCTACCTGCCCAGCAACGCCGACCAATTTGACCTCTCGCAATACGACTATGTGGTGGACTGCATCGACACGGTGAGCGCCAAGCTCGACATCATACGCCGTTGCCACGACCTGGGCGTGCCCCTCATCTCATGCATGGGTGCCGCTTACAAGCTCGACGCCACGCAATGGCGGGTCACTGACATCTTCAAGACCATCAATGACCCCCTTGCCAAGGTGATTCGCAAGAAACTGCGCAAGACCGACATCAAGCACCTCAAGGTGGTCTACAGCCCCGAGGAGCCCATCGAGAGCATCGAACAGGAGGACATCAGTTGCCGGTTCCACTGCATCTGCCCCGCCAAGGACATGCGCTCATGCACGGCGCGCCACACCATCCCCAGTTCCGCCGTGTGGGTGGTGGGGACGGCAGGCCTCATCTGCGGAGGCGAGGTGGTGAAAGACCTCATCAACCGGGCCCACACCATGCGTATCGACTTGAAGGAAGACCCAGACAACACCCATGCGCAAGTGGCGGCGGAGAAGGCAGCGGCTCACCTGAAAGACTATCATAAGGAAGTGATGAAGCGAAAGGATCAACAGGCATGAGACGAGCCATCTTATTGTTGTTGACCATGGCACTTCTCGGAACTGTCATGGCGCAACGTGTCTGCCGCGACCGAACCAAAGAGGACTTGAGAGCCATATTGATTTCGGGACGCTCCTTTAACTTGTCTGGACAGCATTGTGAGGTGTCGCTAAGTGCTTTTGCAAGCAACAACTGCGACAGCGACACCATCTATACGATTGATGTCAACGCTTACTTGAACAACACCGATTCTTGCAAGCTCACCTTCACCTTATTTGATGAGGAAGAAATAGCCTTGGTCATGGCCCAAAAAGAGGAAGGTTACAATAACTACTTTGGTGCTAACCTTTATGGTCTCTTATTTGATACCACTATCATAAGGCGATTCATCATCA
>DAIOEQ010000165.1:0-5497 GCA_036746215.1 Prevotella sp. | reverse complement strand
CAGAAAGCCAAGAACGAGGCTTACAAGGAGCTCAACGCCGTGTGGCTGAAGAACAACGCCTCCAAGCCCGGTGTGGTGACGCTGCCCTCAGGCTTGCAGTATAAGGTCATCAAGGAAGGCACGGGCGCCAAGCCCGAGAAGACGCAGACCGTGGAGGTCGTCTATGAGGGCAAGACCATCGACGGCAACGTCTTCGACGCCACCTCACGCCATGGCGGAGCCAAGACCGACAAGTTCCGCTGCGACCAGGTCATCAAGGGATGGACCGAGGCGCTGACCAGCATGAACGTGGGCAGCAAGTGGGAGATTTACATCCCGCAGGACCTGGCCTACGGTGAGCGTCAGGCTGGCTCCATCAAGCCCTATTCCACACTGATCTTCACCGTTGAGCTGGTGGGCATCGAGGCCGACGCGAAGCCGGCTGCCACCACCACGCCAGCCAAGAAGGCCACTGACAAAAAGACCACAAAGCGCAAGAAATAACATAAGAAAACGCTTACGCTATGACAAAATGCACGGTTATTGCAAAATAATCGTGCTTTTTTGTTGCCAGTATCAATAAAATTGGCTACTTTTGCTCATTGGTATAAACTTTATGAAAGCAGAAGACAATGGACAAGATTGACAACTTAGACAAGAAAATACTGTCGATACTCTCTAAGAACGCCCGCATTCCCTTCAAGGACGTGGCGGCAGAGTGTGGCGTCTCACGCGCGGCCATCCATCAGCGCGTGCAACACCTCGTGGAAGGGGGCGTCATCACCGGCAGCGGCTTCGACGTCAACCCGAAGAGCCTCGGCTACAGCACCTGCACCTATGTGGGGCTCAACCTTGAGCGCGGCTCTATGTATAAGGATGTGGTGAAGCGACTGGTCAACATCCCGGAGATTGTGGAGTGTCACTTCACGACAGGCTCCTACACCATGCTGCTGAAGCTCTACGCACGTGACAACGAGCAGCTCATGGACTTGCTCAACAACCAGCTGCAGACCATTCCCGGTGTTGTCTCCACTGAGACGCTCATCTCCTTGGAACAGAGCATCAAGCGCGAGATACCCGTTCCCATCGACGACTAAACGACCGTCAGGCATTCACCATGGAGACATTTCATTTGGAGTCGCATCTCCGTGAGGTGTATGCGACCTATCCCGAGACAACCCATCGGCCCGTCGTTGGCATCACGGCCAACTACACCGATGGCGATGCCGCCCTGCGCGACCGCTACTACATGCAGGTGGTGCGCGCCGGGGGCATTCCCGTCATTATCCCACCTGTGGCCGACAAGGACGTGATCATCAACACGCTCGACCATATTGACGCCCTCTTGCTCACCGGCGGGGGCGACCACAACCCTCTTTGGGCCGGCCAGCAACCATCGCCCCGGCTACACGGCATCAACGCCACGCGTGACCTGCCTGAGTTGCTCATCACGCGATTGGCCTTCAACCGCCAGATACCCATGTTGGGCATCTGCCGTGGTTTGCAGACTCTTGCCCTCGCCCTGGGCGGTGGCGTGGCGCAAGACATTGGCCTGTTGCCGCTTGGCGGGCGTGAACCCCTCAAGCACTCGCAGGACGCCGACCGTGCGTTGCCCACCCATGCGGTGACCCTTCAGGCGGGTTCCATCCTCGCCTCGCTCTATGGACAGGCGGGACAGGATGCCACAAGCCTCTACGTCAACAGTTTTCATCACCAGGCCGTGAGCCAGACAGGCCCGCGCTTCCAGGTGGCGGCCCTGGCGCCCGATGGTGTCATCGAGGCCATGGAGAGTGCCGAGATGAAGCCCATCATGGGCGTGCAGTGGCATCCCGAGTGGCTCGGCGACGACGGCCTGCCCATCTTCCGCTGGCTCGTTGGCGAAGCCGACCTCTTCTGGCGGGCCAAGCGGGTCCATGAGCGCACGCTGACCCTCGACACCCATTGCGACACCCCAATGTTCTTCCCGCAAGGCGTTGAGTTCAGCCGGCGCGACGACCGTATCCTCTACGACCTTCACAAGATGACCGACGGACGGCAGGACGCTGTCATCATGGCGGCCTACCTGCCCCAGCCCAAGATAGGTGAGCAGTTCTCGCAGAAGGTCGACATCGCGGGTATCATACGCCACAATCCCGACCTTGCGGCCCTGGGCACACGCCTGTCGCCCACGCAGTATGCCGATCTCATCTTCGACAAGCTCGAGCGCATTGTGGCAGACAACAGCGACTACATCAGCATCGCCCGCACCCCCGCCGACCTCTATGAGGACAAGCGCAAGGGACGGCGTTCCATCATGTTCGGCATCGAGAACGGATTGGCGCTCAACCACGACCTTGCGTGCGTGCGCCACTTCGCGCAGCGGGGTGTCGTCTACATCACCCTCTGCCACAACGGCGACAACGATATCTGCGACAGCGCGCGCGGATGCAACACCCACAATGGCGTGTCTTCATTCGGCGAGAAAGTCATCCGTCGCATGAACGAGGAGGGAATTATGGTCGACCTCAGTCACGCTGCGGAGAAATCGTTCTATGATGCGCTCGATATCAGCACCACGCCCATCGTCTGCTCACACAGCAACTCACGCGCCCTCTGTGACGTGCCACGCAACCTCACCGACGACCAGATGAGGGCCTTGGCCAAGAAGGGTGGTGTGGCACATATCACGCTCTACCATGGCTTCCTCCGCAAGGATACGCCCGAGGCCACCATCCTCGACGCCATCAGTCACCTGGAGCATGCCATCGAGGTCATGGGCATAGACCACGTGGGCATCGGGACCGACTTCGACGGTGACGGAACGGTGCGCGGCTGCGCGGATGCGTCCGAGCTCATCAACTTCACGCGGCACCTTCTGTCGCGCCATTACAGCGAGCGCGACATCGCCAAGATATGGGGCGGCAACTGGCTCCGCGTCATGGCGCAAGTGCAAGCCGCTAAAAACAACCGACAATGAAGAAAAAAACAATCCTGATTATCGTGATAGCTATTGTCTGCGCCTGTGTGGCCTGGCTCTTCCTGGCGGGCCCCTTGTCATCGCCAAAGGCCGACGAGACCGAGGAAGCCGACGAGACCGAGAAGCTCAATCCTGTCGGACCCGCTTTCAACGCCGACTCAGCCTACGCCTTCACCCAGGCACAATGTGACTTCGGGCCTCGCGACATGAACTCTGTGGGGCATGAGAAGTGTGCCGAGTGGATTATCGCCAAGTTCAAGCAATATGGCTGCGAGGTGACCACGCAGAAAGCCGACCTCAAGGGGTATGACGGCACCACGCTGAAGAGCACCAACATCATTGCCCACTGGAACCCCAAGGCCACCACGCGCATCTTGATTTGCGCCCACTGGGACTCACGCCCATGGGCCGACAACGACCCCGACAGCACCAACTGGCGCAAGCCCATCCTGGCCGCCAACGACGCTGCCAGCGGTGTGGCGGTCATGCTTGAGCTGGCGCGATTGCTCAGCGGTCAGGCGAGCGCCAACGCGCAGCCTGGCAAGGCTGGCGCACAGACGCTCATGGCCTCCAAGGCACTTGGTGTCGACTTTGTATGCTTCGACGCCGAGGATTGGGGCACGCCGCAGTGGAGCGACCTCACCGATGACGGCAACTCGTGGGCGCTCGGCGCGCAACACTGGGCGGCCAACAAGCCGCAAGACTATGCGCCGCGCTACGGCATCCTGTGTGACATGGTGGGTGGCCAGGGAGCCCGTTTCTACCAAGAGGGCATGTCGCTGCAGTATGCGCCGGACATCGTGAAGAAGGTGTGGCGCGCAGCCCGGCAGGCGGGTTACGACTCTTTCTTCCCCAAGAGTGCCGGAGGCATGATCACCGACGACCACATCCCCGTCAACCAGGTGGCCAACATCCCCTGCATCGACATCATCCCCTACTATCCCGATTGTGAGCAGAGCTCCTTCGGACCAACCTGGCACACCTTGGCCGACGACATGCAACACATCGACGCGGCCACGCTCAAGGCCGTGGGACAGACCTTGGTGCAGGTGATTTATACCGAGGAGTAATCACCTTACGGATAACACACAAGACCATAAAAGACGGTTTTTCATTTCTTTAGGGTGCAATAATCGTGAAATTGCACCCTAAAGACTTTTGGTTTTCTTGCTTTTTTACTAACTTTGCACGAAAACCTTACACACGCATGGACGCTCTATCTTATCTGCAAAGGCGCTGCTCGTTGCGCCGCAATGTGCTGACGGGCGAGACGCTTTACGCTCCGCATGGCTCCGACGACTATCAGCCGCTCAGTCCCGAGGCGCGCAACACGCTCATCCTGGAGGCTGCGCGCGAGGGCGTGGAGGTGCCCGATGAGACGCTGGAACGCTTCGCCCAATCCACGCTCATCGCCGACTGGAACCCGGCCGAGGAGTGGCTCGACGGCCTCGACGGCTGGGACGGCACAGACCGCGTGGCCGACCTGGCCAACCGCATCATCACGAGCAATGCCGATTGGGTGTCGCTCTTCCATAAGTGGATGTTGCAGATGGTGGCCCGATGGACGGGTAGGGAGGTCGAACACCGCGACACCATCGTGCCGGTCATCGTCGGACAGTTTGGCTTCGGCAAGACCTCGTTCTGCGGTCTCTTGCTCCCGCCAGCGCTCCGCCGTTACTACACCGACCAGATTAAGCTCCGCTCGACCGCCGAGGTCCACCAGTTGGTGGTCAGCAACCTGCTCCTCTGCATCGATGAGTTCTACCAGGAGAACACCGACCAGGCGCCCGCCGTGCGCTATCTCCTGTCGCGCTCCACGCCTGTCTTCCGCTCTCCCTACGGCGTCACGCGGCTGCCGCGGCGTGGCATGGCGGCTTTCATCGCCACCACGGGCAACCTCCATCCCATGACCGACGCCTCGGGCGCGGCCCGTCTGGTGTGTGTCGAGGCTGAACACACCATCAATCTTGAGACGCCCATCCCCTACGAGCAGCTCTACGCACAACTCAGGGACGAGCTCGACGATGGCGCCGACTATGGTCTCACCGACGCTGAGCGCGAGCGCATGGCCGTGCAGAACGCGCCCTTCCAGGAGGCCGACAACCTGGTGAAGATGATCCGCACGCTCTTTGCCCAGCCACCGCGCGGCAAAAAGGTGAAGGCCACCTACATCGACGCCATCATCGACCGCCTCATGAAGGAATATCCTTACTGGACGCCGGGCGAGCACGTCAACCAGGATGTGGGGTTCGCCTTGCAGGAGGCGGGCTTCGTGCGCAGCCGCATCCATGGCCGGTCGTGCTACAAGGTGGTGGAGCGCGACCCGCGAAAACTCGACTTCGTGGACGACAGTCCCGCGGAGCCTGCTGCCGGCGACATCGACAACAACCCCTTGGCGCGTGCCCTGTTGTCGGGTCTCGGCGCCCTGGTCAAGAAAGATTAGGCAAAGGATAACCCTGACAGGCCCACACGCCGGGCCGATGTCCCAACAATCGAATCATCACAACTATGTCAAGCAACAAAGATAAGGGCTTAACGCCCATGATGCGACAGTTCTTCTCG
>DAIOEQ010000164.1:4471-5511 GCA_036746215.1 Prevotella sp. | reverse complement strand
TGGCGTTGGCCATGCCAAAGACACGCCAGTCGCTGTTGAAGTATCCGCCGAAGAGCCTTGCGGCGTATCGGTCCTTGGTTCCGACGCCCACGTCGACGTTCGACATGAGTCCCTTGTTGCTTCCGGGCTTTGTCCCGAAGTCAAGCACGGTCTGCTCGTCTCCGTCGTCAATGCCTGTGACGCGGGCCAAGTCGCTCTTCTGGTCGTAAGCTTTCACCTTGCTGATGATGGACGTCGGTATGTTCTTCATGGCCGTCTTTGTGTCGCCTGTCATGAATTCCTTTCCGTCCACAAGGATTTTCTTCACTTCCTTTCCGTTGATGGTGATTTTTCCGTCGTCGTCCACTTTCGCTCCCGGGAGCCTCTTGACCAGTTCCTCGATGGTCGAGCCCTCTGGCGTGCGGTAAGCCGCGCTGTTATATATAAAGGTGTCTTCCTTGACGGTAACCTTCAGCGCTTGCGCCTTGACCACCGCTTCCTTGAGCAGTGTGGAGTTGGCCAGCACCTGCAGCAGTCCCATGTTCAGGTCGTGGTCGTCCTGCATTTGGATGCGCTTGACCGTAGGTATGTATCCGACGCTGGTCACCTTGAGCAGGTATTTTTCGTTGGCCGGGGCCTTGATGACAAACTTTCCGCTGTCGTTCGACAGCGCTCCGCTGATGAACGTGGAGTCCATCTTGAGCAACTGCACGGTGGCAAGCGACAAGGGCTCTTTCGACTCGCTGTCGACCAAGAACCCCGAGATCTCTCTTTTTTGGGCGAAAGCCATTGTTGTCATCAACAATAGGATGGCCAAAAGGAAGCTTTTTCTCATAGATAGTGGCATTTGTGATGATAGCCTTTCAAACTACCGTTGTTAGTATTTGTTCTAAAAGAATAGACGTAAGGAGGAATAATAAGTTTAAACCCTACACCAAATATTTTTCAAAACCTCTCAAATTGTTTGCACATTCGTTGCCCGAAGTGCGCAAAATGGCGGCTGATACGCTTAAAAAGTCTTAATTTGTTAGGCGTGGTGTCATGGTTCCTATCATATTATC
>DAIOEQ010000164.1:0-4456 GCA_036746215.1 Prevotella sp. | reverse complement strand
GCCCAGGTCATCACCATCGGTTCCACGGATGTCCACAAGGATTTGCAGTCGCTCACCCATGTGTGGCAGGCTCTCGGCGAAGGTGGCGCCGACCGCCACAGTTGCCTCATCAACCTGGGTGGCGGCATGGTGACCGACTTGGGTGGCTTTGCCGCATCCACCTTCAAGCGTGGCATCGATTTCATCAACATCCCGACGACGTTGCTGTCGATGGTCGACGCGTCGGTGGGTGGCAAGACCGGCATCAACTTCAATGGCTTGAAGAATGAGGTCGGCGTGTTCAATGATTCGCGTTATGTCATCCTCGACACCCATTTCCTCCGCACGCTGGACGACCAAAACATACGCTCGGGTTATGCCGAGATGCTGAAGCATGGTTTGATTTCAGACCCGTCGACTTGGTCTGAGCTGTTGCGGTTTGACTTGGCGCAGCCCGACTTGGCTCGTTTGCAGGCCATGGTGGCCAAGTCGGTGCGTGTGAAGGAGAATGTCGTGAAGCGCGATCCTCATGAGAAAGGCCTTCGCAAGGCCCTCAACTATGGCCACACCTTCGGCCACGCCTTTGAGAGCTTCTCGCTGAGGCATCACCGCGAGGGGGAGGCACCCATCCTTCACGGCTATGCCGTGGCCTATGGCTTGATTTGCGAGCTGTACCTGTCTGTGGTCAAGGCTGGTTTCCCTTCCGACCAGATGCGCCAGACGGTGAGCTTCATCCGCGACAATTACGGTCGTTTCGACATCACCTGCGACGACTACGACGAGCTTCTTGCGCTGATGCGTCACGACAAGAAAAACACATCGGGCATCATCAACTTCACGTTGCTCGACGCCATCGGCGACGTGCTGATCAACCAGACCGCCACTGACGAGGAGATTCGCGACGCCCTCGACTTCTTCCGCGAGGGCTAAGATGGTAGCCCTCCCATGTGGCGTCCTCCCGTGTCGGGCAGGATGGGGCATGGCGCACAACAGAAAAAGCAGGATTGCACCGTATGTGCGATCCTGCTTTTTCTGTTGTATGCGTCAACGCCGAAACCGTCTCACTCCTCGCTGGTCTGTTTCTGCGAGACGTGAATGACGTAGTTGGTGACGTGGACCGTAGACACCAGTTCGCCCTGTCGGTTCTTGATGTCGACCTGCCACTCATGGAGCGTGCGTCCCTTGTATTGCAGTTTGGCGTAAGCCGTCACCACGTCGCCTTCCCTGACCGCGCGGACGTGGCTTCCGCTGACGTTGATGCCGACGCAGATGCGCCCGGGGCAGAGGGCCATGGAGCCCACGCCCGCCGTGTTTTCGGCCAGTGCCAGCGACGCGCCGCCCGAGAGGAAGCCGAACGGTTGCCGGTTGAGCTTGTCCACTTTCATGCGAGCCATCAGTGTGTCGGGCTCGGGCGTGGAGATGAACTCCATGCCGAGCGTGTTTGACAGCCCGTCTTGTTTCTTGATGATTTCGATCTGATGTTCGATGTTCATGGCTGTAAATGATTATAGATGGTGGTTGTCCCAAATGGCAGAGGCTTGACACGCGGTCAAGCCTCTGCTGTGATGGGAGTGTGAGGATTGCTTATTTTTTCATCACCTTGCGTGTCACGCCGTTCTCGCGGACGATGTATACGCCTGCGGGCAACTCGTTGAGGCTCTTGCCCGTCAGCGTGCCGTTGATGGTGTAGACGGCCTTCTCGCCCGTTGTCGGCTTGCGGTCGGTGACGCCCTTGATGGCCGTCACAAACTGAGAGTCCTCGCTGATGGCCACCCATCCCAGTCGCTCCTCCCAGGGGTTGTTGCGTGAGGGTGCCGTGGCGGTGCTGGTGTCGTCCACCTGCAGGCGTATGCGCGTTCCCGTGGAGTCGGCCGACGTGTAGAGGCCGAGCGGACGCGTGCGGAGCACGGCCAGCGCCGGGTTGTTGAGTGTCTGCATCTGTACGAGGAAAGCGGCATCCTTGAGCTTCTCGCCAAACGCGATGTCGGTGCCAAGCGTGGTCTTCGACGTGAAGCTGACCGTGGTGTCCTTCACGGTGATGAGCTTTCCGGCCTCGTCTTTCGTCTGTCCCTTCTCGATGGCGACATACGAGAACTTCACCGTGCGCTTGAGGGCGTTGCTCTCATTGAGCGCCTGCTGGCGTTGCAGCACCACCTTGCATCCTGTCGGCGTGACGTCGAAGACGCGCGGCAAGACCGGGTAACGCTCTGTGGTGGAGATGGCCATGATGGGCGACACCAGCACCACGGGGGCCTCCGTGAACTCCTGAGTGAAGCTCAGGCTCACCGTGTCGTTGGCCGCCTGGTTTCCCGACACGCCCGCCTCATAGTTGAGGTTGCCAATCTTGCCCACGCCAGCCTTGGCCACCAGGTAAGAGGTGTAGTCGGTGTAGTCGTTGTAGAAGTCGGTCTTTGTGCTTGAGCTCTTGACCTGGTTGAAGGGATAGATGCTGTAGCGGAAGAAGGAGTACTTGCGTTCGCCAGACGCGTCTTTTGCCTGGTATACGTTCGACACGCGCTCCAGCGGCATCATGCTGGCCGTGTGGTTGCTGAGGCTTCCGAAGACGATGGCGGGCTGCTCGCTGAAGTTGTCGGCGAAGTAGAGGTAAGCCTCGTCGGAAGAGCCTGTCGTGACGGTGCCATACTGCAGTGCGCCACGCTGCTCGTCCTTGCCCACCGAGGTGGCGCCGGCTATGTTGTTGACCACCTCGTTGGTGTAGAGCAGGCGGTTGTTGAACGTGCGGACGGCCACGCGGTAGGTGTAGTAGCCCGAGGCGTCGAGCGTGTCGTTGAAGGTATAGCTTGCCGCGTCGTCGTTGAGTTTCACGCCCTTGTAATACTCAAAAGCGGCGTTCTTGTCGGTTCCCAGTTTGCGCTCAATCCACATCGAGTCGTTGAGCTCGCCGTTCTTCTCGCTCCAGTTGAGTATGGCGACACTCTTGTCGGGACGGAAGGTGAGCGTGAGGTTTGTGGGCGCGTAGGTGCGCGGGTTGGTGGGCACATAGTTGGCCACGCTGCTGTTGTAGGCCAGTCCGGGCTGCATGGCCGCGTAGCGCTTGCCGGTCTCGGTCAGCGCGCCGTTCTTGTAGAGCCTCGACGGGTCGCGCTCGCTGTTCCAGTAGGCGTAGCGCTCCACGTAGTTCCAGCCGTTCAAGAGGTTGCAGATGTTCATCACGTTGTCTGCCACTTGCGCCTCGGTGACGCCGTTGGCGAATGCGCCATTCTTGTTCCAGCTGGCTCCCCAGCACCACTCGGTGATCCAAATGGGGCGGTGCCCATTGTTGTAGAGGCCGTTGAGGCTATAGAAAGAGCCTGTTGCCCAATAGGAGTGTACGTCGAGGATGTCGCATCGCCATCCGCGCGCGTCAATGGAGTCGAGGAATTCCTGGTTGAACGATGGGCTCCCGTCCCATGACGACGGTGTGCAGAGACGCTGTCCCGTGCGCATGAGCGACTCCCAGTTGTTGAGTATCTGGTCGAGCGTCTGCGGGTGGTCGTCCGACTGGTTGCGCGGCTCGTTGTTGGTCTTCATGTTGGGCGACGACGTGGTGTAGTTGACACTTCCGCAGGCGGCAGCGTTGGGCCAGTCCTCATAGATGTGATGTGGCACGCACTCGCGGTCGATGCCCGTGTCGCCACCCAGCCCGAAGCTGTAGCACCACTGTGTGTTGAGCGCGCTGTTGACCTCGTCTCTCGTGTCGTTGGCCAGTCCGGCCTTCGAGACGTCGTTCCACTTGAACAGCCTGTAGGATGAGATGCGGTGCTGCATGAGTGCGGGCAGGTTGACCTCTAAGTCGGCCTTGTCGGCCACGAAGCAACGGCTGTATCCGCGTCCGCCGGCCTTGAGCGAGAAGGTCACCATGTATCCGCGCTTGAGGCGGAAGCTCATGATGCGGTTGTTGAGCTGCTTGTCGGTGAGCGTCTGCATGAAGCCTCCGGCGCTGTTGGTGTTGAAGTCGTTGCAGCTCTCGCCCTGGAAGTTCGCCTCCGCATAGACGGTGAGGGGCTTGAAGTCGGCGCCGTAGGGCATGATGATGGCACCTCGGTTGTAAATTTTCACCTGGCAGTTTTTCCCGTTGACGGCCTTTTCGCCGTTGATGCTGATGAAAGCCAACTGGCCCAGTGCCAGCGAGGGCTTCAGGGCGTCGAGGATGATGACGGCGTGCTCGGTGTTGGTGAGGTTGACGCTGCCTGTGGTGGTGAAGGGCGTGGACGATGTGATGTGGTAGTCCACGTCCTTGTCGATTGTCACGGCGTTGGTCACTTGCGTCACCGACTGCGTGGTGTTGTCGGCCAGTGAGGGCAGGCAGGCTGCCATCAGCGACAACGCTAATGTAGAAAGTCGTTTCATGTGCAATGTTTGGTTGTTAGCAATATATTTGTTTGCAAAGATAGCGATTTCCAATTACATTTTAAAGAAAATATCGTTAAATCCCAGTGCCCTGGCAAATTTCAAAGCTTCCCCGAAATTCCCGGGG
>DAIOEQ010000163.1:0-5511 GCA_036746215.1 Prevotella sp. | reverse complement strand
TGCATTTTGTGGGAACAGAGTGGTGTTCTCTACCTTTTACCGCATTCCACCGGACTCTATAATGCCAGATGGCCTTTATCCTTTTCCTAAGGACTCGTGTTATATTTACGCCATCAAGTGGCAGGATGCCATCCGCTACACCCGTGAGGAAATACATGCGAAGAAACTATATGAACGACGAGTGGTCACGAAACGCGACTTTGATGAAGACTGGGTATATGATTATAAGCCGAAGCTATAGTGACTCCCATAAAGAAACCAAGTTGATTATCGCCTAAACAGGGATAAGATGACACTATACGTTCACAAAGACTATCCCCTCGCCAACAACGGGACAGGATAATGTGCCTGGCGTTGGCGAGCGCTCTGCATTTACGGCATAGGGCAGGCCGACGCGCAATATCTATCAGGCATCGCTACCCTTGGCTAAGCTTTTAGAGGCAATCTTGTCTCCAAAAGCATTTTAATGCCCTTTTCCTTTGCCAATACGCCAAAAACACGTAACTTTGCACCCACTTTAAAACATTTGTTTAACGTTGTGGAAGAATTTGGCTGCTTGCAACCACACTAAAAAATGCTAAAACTGCAAAATCACCCTCAGATTTTACGGTTACTCGCATGCGTTTCCACGTAAAAGAAAGTAATGTAAAATGAGTTACCTTTTCTCATCCGAATCCGTGTCGGAAGGACATCCCGACAAAGTTGCCGACCAGGTGTCAGACGCCCTGCTCGACCAGTTCCTGGCTTACGACCCCGAGGCCCACTGCGCCATCGAGACCTTCAACACCACGGGGCAGGTCATCATCATGGGCGAGGTGCGCTCGTCGCAGTACATCGACCTGCAGACCGTGACGCGCAACACCATCAACCGCATCGGCTACACCAAGGCCGACTACCAGTTTGACGGCAACTCGTGTGGCATTCTCACCGCCATCCACGAGCAGAGCGACGACATCAACCAAGGCGTCAGCCGCGAGCGCGAGGAAGACCAGGGCGCCGGCGACCAGGGCATGATGTTCGGCTACGCCTGCAACGAGACCGACAACTACATGCCCGCCACACTCGACCTGGCGCACCTCATCATGCGCACCCTGGCCGACATCCGCAAGGAGGGCAAGCAGATGACCTACCTCCGCCCCGACTCGAAAAGCCAGGTGACCATCGAATACAGTGACGACGGCGTGCCCCAACGCGTCGACACCATCGTCGTCTCCACACAGCACGACGACTTCGTCCGTCCCGACGACGACACGCCCGAGGCCCAGCGCAAGGCCGACGAGCAGATGCTCGCCACCATCCGGCAAGACGTCATCGGCATCCTCATGCCGCGTGTCAAGCAGCAGCTCAGCGCCAAGGTGCTGGCGCTCTTCGACGGACAGGAGAAATACTTCGTCAACCCCACGGGCAAGTTTGTCATCGGAGGCCCCCACGGAGACACGGGCCTCACGGGCCGCAAGATCATCGTCGACACCTACGGCGGACGGGGCGCGCACGGCGGAGGAGCCTTCTCGGGCAAGGACCCGTCGAAGGTGGACCGCTCGGCAGCCTACGCAGCCCGCTACATCGCCAAGAACATGGTGGCCGCGGGCGTCAGCGATGAGATGCTCGTGCAGCTTGCCTACGCCATCGGCGTGGCCAAACCCGTCAGCGTCTACGTCAACACCTACGGCAAAAAGCACGTCAACATGACCGACGGCGAGATCGCGCGCAAGGTCAGCGAGCTCTTCGACCTCACGCCCAACGCCATCGAGCGCGAGCTCAACCTCCGCCAGCCCATCTACTTCGAGACGGCGGCCTACGGCCACATGGGACGTAAGAACGAGGTGGTGAAGAAGGTCTTCACCAGCCGTTACCACGAACGGAAAGAGATGACCGTGGAGCTCTTCACCTGGGAGAAGCTCGACCAGGTGGACCGCATCCGCAAGGCTTTCGACCTTTAATTACCAGCTTCGCACATGTCATTCACGCTTACTCCAGACTCTGTCGCGACCAACGACACGGCACCCCGTGCCACCGCGACGCCCCACAAGACCGAAGGGCCGCGCTCGCCGCGCCAAATCCTCAACTTGCTGCCCAAGGACGCCACGCCCTGGCAGCAAGACTCGGCCATCAGGGCCAACATCCAGATACCCAACGTCGACTGGAGCAAGCGCCCCAACCCGATGCGCACGCCGACCACAAAGGCCGACGTGCCGTCCGGATTCTCGCTCAGCGAGCCCATGTACCACAGCCGGTCGCTCGTGCAGCCCGACTCGGTCTACCGTCCCGAGTACGCCACCTACCGGCAAGGGGTGGCCGGAGACCCCGTGCCCTACACCATCGCTGGCGACAACCTCATCACGTCGGTGCTGCTCGGCTGTTTCATCCTCGCCACGCTCTCCATTGCCAAGTCGGGAAATTTCATCAGCCGACAGATCAAGAACTTCTTCCGCCCGCAGCACGAAGGCACCACTGTCATCACCGAGACCAGCTCGGAGCTGCGCTTCCAGATCTTCCTCGTCTTGCAGACCTGCCTGCTCTGCTCGCTGCTCTTCTTCCTATGGAGACAGACTTCCTTCGAGGAGACCTTCATCCTCCCGCATTATCAGATTATCGGCATCTACACTGGTATCTTCGCCCTCTATTTCCTCTTGAAGATGTGTCTCAGCGCCGCCGTGGGATGGGTGTTCTTTGATAAGAAAAATAATGAACAATGGACAAAGTCAAACCTCTTTCTCATCTCCACAGAAGGCATCCTCATCTTCCCCGCTGTCATGCTCTTGGTCTACTTCAATTTGCCCATCGAAAGTATGGTGTTTTATACCATTTTAGTGGTCATCTTGGGCAAATTACTCACTTTTTATAAGACCTACCTTATCTTTTTCCAAAGAAACAGGGCCGCTTTGCAAAATATTTTGTACTTTTGCACCCTTGAAATTATGCCACTGGGTGCCTTGTGGGGCGTCCTGGTGCTGACGGATGAACTTTTAAAAACGAATTTTTAGAACAGATGATCAAGAAGATTTTGATTTCACAGCCCAAGCCGGCCAGTGAGAAATCTCCCTACTTCGACATAGAAAAGAACTATGGTGTGGAAATGGTCTTCCGGCCATTCATCAAGGTGGAAGGGCTCACGGCCAAGGAATTCCGCCAGCAGAAGATTGACATTCTCTCCTATACGGCCATCGTTTTCACCTCAAGGCACGCCATCGACAATTTCTTCCTGATTGCCAAGGACATGCGCCTCAACATCCCCGAGACCATGAAGTATTTCTGCGTGACCGAGTCTATCTCGCTTTACATCCAGAAATATGTGCAGTACCGCAAGCGCAAGGTGTTCTTCGGAACGTCGGGAAAGGTCGACGACCTGCTGCCCGTCATGCTGAAGCACAAGGGCGAGAAATATCTCGTGCCGCAAAGCAGCGCCCACACCGACGAGCTGACCAAGCTCTTCGACGCCAAGGGACTCAACCACAAGGAGTGCATCATGTACCGCACCGTCAGCAACAACTTCACCGAGGAGGAAATCAAGAAGTTTGATTGCGACATGCTCATCTTCTCCACGCCCACAGGAGTCCACTACCTCAGCGAGTCGCTTCCGGGCATCAAGGAGGGCAAATACAAGATAGGCGTCTTCGGCCCCGCTACCGCCAAGGCCGTGGAAAGTGCCGGGTTGAGGCTCGACCTCATGGCCGGGACACCCGAATACCCGTCGATGGTGGCCGCCCTCAAGGCTTATCTTGAGAAGGAAAACAGCAAGTAACACAGGCGCGAAAGCCTGCCACAACCCACAATCATGAGCATCACCTATCCTGCCACATTGCATAAGGAGGAGCGCATCTGCAGCCACAAGCTCATCGACGCCATCTTCTTGGGCAACAAGAGTCGGTCAATGTCGGCTTTTCCCCTGCGGGTGGTCTACATGCCCTTGGACGACGACGAGGCCGACGGTTCCCCCAGCGAAGGGCCGGCAGACAACGGGGCTGCGTGCCCCCTGCCCAAAGCCAAGATGCTCATCAGCGTGCCGAAGAAGCACTTCAAGCGTGCCGTCAAGCGCAACCGTGTCAAGCGGCAGGTGCGCGAGGCGTATCGCAAGAACAAGAGCATCATCGCCGACAAGGCGGTGGCCCTCGCGTTCATCTGGACCGACGGCCGTCTCTACGACACCCGACTGGTGGAGGAAAAGGTGGTCAACCTGCTGACAAGGGTTCGGGAGAAACTGGACAGGACACGAGAGGACAAATGACACGGCTCCTATGGGCCGACAGTCAGTCACCCCGGCAAACCTATGGAAAAAATCCTAAACACATTATCGCACGCCATTGCGCTGCTGCTGGTGATGCCCATTAGGTTTTACCAGAAGTTCATCACGCCCTACACGCCTCCCTCTTGCCGCTTTACCCCCACCTGTTCGGAGTATGCGCGCCAAGCCTTGCTCAAGCACGGCCCCGTGAAGGGATTGCTGTTGGCCGTGTGGCGCATATGCAGGTGCAACCCTTGGGGCGGCAGTGGCTACGACCCTGTGCCCGAGACCTTCACCTTCCGCAGGCCAGCCGACACGGCTTCCGACACGCAACAGGCATGCCCGAAAGACGCGCGGCGCATCAGCAAGGATGAGACGGCGCAACCAGACAAGGCTGGCGACGCCTTCACGGATGACTGACGGAGACGCCCTGCATGACAAGCGGCACCCCCGACGACAACAAATAGAAATCATGCCAGACAGGCATTAAATGATAAACCAATATGAAAAATTTCGTTGAAGAACTGAAATGGCGCGGCATGCTGGCGCAAATGACGCCTGGCACCGAGGAATACTTGATGGAAAACATGGTGTCCGCCTACCTGGGCACGGACCCTACCGCTGACTCTCTGCACATCGGGCATCTCTGCGGTATCATGATGCTTCGTCACCTGCAGCGTTGCGGCCACAAGCCTATCATTCTCGTGGGCGGTGCGACGGGCATGATTGGCGACCCTTCGGGAAAGAGCCAGGAGCGCAACCTGCTTGACGCGGCAACGCTCTATCACAACCAAGAGGCCATCAAGAAGCAGGTGTCCAAGTTCCTCGACTTCGACGGAACGGAGCCCAACAAGGCCGAGCTCGTCAACAACTACGACTGGATGAAAGACTTCACCTTCCTCGATTTCGCACGCGAGGTGGGTAAGCACATCACCGTCAACTACATGATGGCCAAGGAGAGCGTGCAGCAACGCCTCAACGGCACGTCGCGCGACGGCCTGTCATTCACCGAGTTCACCTACCAGCTTCTGCAGGGTTACGACTTCCTCTATCAGTACCAGAAGTATGGCGTGCGCCTGCAATTGGGCGGCAACGACCAGTGGGGCAACATGACCACGGGCACAGAGCTGATCCGCCGCACACTGGGAAGCGACGCGCAGGCTTTCTGCCTGACCTGTCCGCTCATCACCAAGGCCGACGGCAAGAAGTTCGGAAAGACTGAGAGCGGCAACGTATGGCTTGACCGCAACCGCACCACTCCCTACCAGTTCTACCAGTTCTGGCTTAAC
>DAIOEQ010000162.1:3039-5538 GCA_036746215.1 Prevotella sp. | reverse complement strand
TGGTGGGGTCGATGGCTGGCTCCTTGTATCCCTCGGGCTTGCAGAGGTTGCGTGTCTTCTTGGTGTTCAAGTCATAGAGATAGATGTCTGAGTCGGTGGAGATGGCATAGTTCACGCCCTCCTTTTTGCGACAGGTATAAGCGATCTGCCGTGAGTCACGGCTCCACGCCAGTTGCTCAATGCCACCAAAAGGAGCCATGGGGCACTCATAAGGCTCACCCTTGAGGATATCCTCGCCATCGCTGACCTGGTTGCCATTGACTGTGGCCACAAAGGGATGGGCGATGCTCTCCACGTAGTGGTGGACCCATGATATGGGATACTCTTGATGAGGATGACCTTCGAGCCGTCAGGCGAGAAGCTGAAGCCCTCGATGTCGATGGATGAGTTGGTCAGCTTGACGCGTCCCGTGCCATCGGGGTTCATTTTCCACAATTGCCCGCCACGGAGAAAGGCTATCTTCGTGCCATTCTCTATCCACGCTGGGTCACTCTCGCTCACGGCATCCGTGGTGAGGCTGGTGGGCTTGACAATGTTCTTGCCCGTCTTCACGGGTTGCACGAAGAGCATCGTGTGGCTCTTGTTCTCCTTCACACTGTAATAAGACACCTGGTAAGCCACCTGTTTCCCATCGGGTGAGGGCACTGCTGTGCCCAACCGTCCCATGGCCCACAGGGCTTCGGGTGTCATCAGGTCGGAAGACAACTGGATATTGTTTTTCTGAATCATGTTTTGGGCTTTGGCCACTGGTGCGCACGCGAGCATCGCCCCGAGCGCCAAGACAATAGCTTTATTCATTGTCAATATACAATAAAGCGGCAGAGTGGCGTCGCCTGTGAGACGAAGCGTCACCCTGCCGCAGAGGTTGAATTTATCGTTTGCGATGGTTGTTTGCCTGCTGTTGCTGCATCTGCTGCTGTTGCATCTGCTGCAAGGCCTGCAGGCGCGCCGCCAGTCCCTTCATCTTCTGCGGGTTGCTGGCGTTTTCCTTGTAACGAGCTTCCAGGATGGCAAGCAACTTGGCGTCGTCAGTGGTGTGACGAAGCACAAACATGATGCCGGCCGAGAGAATCAGCGTGACAAAGTAGTAGAAGTTAAGGCCTGACGAATAATCGTTGAAGATGAAGAAGAACATCAGCGGCATGAGGAACATCATCCACTGCATGACCTTCATCTGCTCAGCCTGTTGTCCCACCATCTGGTCCTTCTGCATCTGCATGGTAATCCACGTGTAGAGCACCATGGCCACAGTGTAGAGCACACAGGTGAGACTGAGGTGGTCGCCAATGAGCATGACATTGGTGCTCCACTCGAAGATGGGGTCGTAAGTTGAGAGGTCACTCATCCAAAGGAAATGCTCGCCGCGGAACTGAATGGCGTTAGGCACGAAGTTGAACATGGCCACCCAGATAGGCATCTGTATGAGCATCGGCAGGCATCCCGACAGGGGGCTGACGCCATACTTCGAGTATTCGGCCATCATGGCTTGTTGCTTCTGCATCTGGTCTTCAGGCTTGTTGAACTGCTTGGTGGCCTCGTCGAGCTTCGGCTTGAGCACGCGCATCTTGGCAGAGCTCATGTAGCTCTTCTTCACCATGGGGAAGGTGATGAGCTTCAGCAAGATGGTGATGAGGATAAGCACCACGCCCATGGGCAGTCCCCAATCGCTCAGCCATGTGAACACAGGCAATGTGAACCAACGGTTGATGTATCGGAAAAGCGGCCACCCGAGGTAGACAATCTTCTGCATGTCGAGATCCTTGCCAAAGGTACTCTCTTTCTCCACCTTGCGGAGGACATAGAAGTCATTCGGTCCATAATAGAACTCAAACTCAGAAGCCTTGGCGCCCGTCGGGTCGAAGCTTGTGCGCACCTGGGCCTTGAGGTCCTTGAGATAGCGGACAGGCCAGTTCTCCTGTTCTTTCTTGTCGAAGAGCGTGCTCTCGAGCTGTCCACCCTTCTGGAAGTTGTCCTTCGAGATCATGACGGCAGAGAAGAACTGGTTCTTGAATGCGATCCAATCGATGTCCTCTTCCGTAGTTTCCTTCTTGGTCTTTGCTTCGCTGATGTAGTCGGTTCCACCGTCACTTTCCTTCCAGTCGAGGCGCGCATAGCGGTTCTCAAACGTGAAGCCACGCTCCTGTTCCTTCACTTTCTCGTGCCAGTCGACGCCAAGCGTCGAGGCGTTGGGGTCAAAGAGGCCGGCCATTCCCACAGCACGCAGGCTCATGTGGAGCATGTAATCGCTACCCAGGCGATAGGTCAGGATAAGAGACTTGCCCTGTCCCGCCTCCGCCGTCAGCGTCACGGTGCTGTCCGTCTGGCCAGACGGCACAAAGTAGAGATCGCCGGTGTTGATGTTCATTTCCTTGGCCACAAGCGTGAAGTTGAGGCTCTGGTCCTTTCCGCTGAAGAGCGTCACGCCTCCGAAGTCATCACTCTTGCCCGTCTTGTCGGCAATGTCATGCCCCACATAGCGCTTGCTACCCTTCTCGTTTT
>DAIOEQ010000162.1:0-2970 GCA_036746215.1 Prevotella sp. | reverse complement strand
AAGAGGGCTGTGGTGTCGGCCTCAACCTTCTGCTTGGCCGCCTGCTGCCGCTTGAAGGCGGCAGTCTTCTCGGCCTGGTCGGCTTTCCGCTTCGCCACTTGTGTGAGCGAGTCTTGCACAGCCTGTGCGCGCAATTCCTCCTTGGAGGGTTGCGAGTACCAACTGAAGCCCACCAGGACCACAGCGATGAGCACGAAGCCTATCAGAGTGTTTTTATTCATTCTTACCTTATATATATAATAGCGACAGCCTCCGCTATCACTTGTTTTCCTGTTTTTGGTTTGCGATGGCCGTCTTCACAAAGTCGACGAAGAGCGGATGGGGCTTGAGCACCGTCGACTGGTACTCAGGATGGAACTGCGTTCCGATGTACCACTTGAGCGACGGTATCTCCACGATTTCCACGAGGTCACTCTCGGGGTTGCGTCCGACGCACTGCATGCCGTTGCGCTCAAACTCCTTCTCAAAGATGTTGTTGAACTCGTAGCGGTGGCGGTGGCGCTCCTGGATATGCTCTTGCTTGTAGATGTCGAACGCGCGCGACCCCTGACGGAGCACACACTCGTAAGCGCCGAGACGCATCGTTCCGCCCATGTTGGTGATATTCTTCTGCTCCTCCATGATGTCGATGACATTGTGAGGCGTCTTCTCATCCATCTCACGGCTGTTGGCGTCGGCATATCCGAGCACGTTGCGCGCGAACTCGATGACCATCATCTGCATGCCGAGGCAGATGCCGAAGGTGGGGATGTCGTGCGTGCGCGTGTAGTGCGCCGCCACAATCTTGCCCTCGATGCCACGCTGTCCGAATCCCGGGCAGATGACGATGCCGTCCTGTCCCGCGAGTTTCTCAGCCACATTGTCCTCGGTGATGTATTCAGAGTTGATGAAGGTGATGACCGTCTTGTGGTCGTTGTAGGTGCCGGCCTGTGAGAGGCTCTCACGGATACTCTTGTAGGCGTCCTGGAGGTCATACTTGCCAACGAGTCCGATACGCACTTCCTTTGTGGCCTTGTTGCGGCGCTCGAGGAAGGCGCGCCAGGGTCCGAGGCCCGGCTTCTCGCCCGGCTCGATACCCACCTTGCGGAGGATGGCCGTGTCGAGTCCTTGGTTCTGCATATTGACAGGCACCTCATAGATGCTGGGCAGGTCCTCACTCTGGATGACACAGTCGAAATCGACGTTACAGAAGGCGGCCACCTTCTTGCGTATCTGGTCAGAGAGGTGCTTCTCGGTACGCAGGATGAGCACGTCGGGCTGTATGCCTACGCTCTGCAACTCCTTCACGCTGTGCTGTGTGGGTTTGGTCTTCAGCTCACCCGCAGCGCGCAGGTAGGGCACATACGTGAGGTGCACGTTGACGGCATTGCGCCCAAGTTCCCACTTGAGCTGTCGGATGGCCTCCATGAACGGCGCGCTCTCGATGTCGCCGATGGTGCCGCCGATCTCCGTGATGACGAAGTCGTAATGATTCTTTTGACCGAGATACTTCACGTTGCGCTTGATCTCGTCGGTGATGTGTGGCACCACCTGGATGGTCTTGCCCAGGTAGTCGCCACGGCGCTCCTTGTCGATCACGGCCTTGTAGATGCGTCCCGTGGTGAGCGAGTTGGCCTTGGTGGTCTGTATGCCCGTGAAACGCTCGTAGTGGCCGAGGTCAAGGTCGGTCTCCATGCCGTCCACCGTGACGTAGCACTCTCCATGCTCGTAAGGGTTGAGCGTGCCCGGATCGATATTGATGTAGGGGTCAAATTTCTGGATGGTGATGTTGTAGCCTCTGGCCTGCAGGAGCTTACCGATGGACGAGGAAATGATGCCTTTGCCCAAAGAAGACACGACACCGCCCGTTACGAAGATGTACTTTGTTTCTGCCACAATCGTAAGTGTTAAAATGGGTAATTCAAAATTTGCAGCAAAGGTAGCACTTTTTTATGAGATGGACAACAAAACATTTATGAAACTTCATTCCACCCGCTTAAATTGAATTTTAGGAAGTTCTTTTCCCGCCGAAACCGCCCAAACGCAAAGGTGGCGGACGGGAGCCTCGCTTGGCCCCATCCGCCACCTTGAGCGAATCGTTTGTTTATTTGACTACAATCTTCTTTCCGTTGGTGATGTAGACACCCGCGGGCAGCTTCACGCAGTCGGGCATGCGCCGGCCCATGAGGTCATACCAGGGCTGCGGCTTGTCGGAGGCTACGGGCGCCTGGTTGTCGGCGATGCCGGTGATGGGGCTGAAGTCATCGTTGTTGGTGAGGTAGATGTCCTCGACCTTGATGTCCTGTCCGCCCGTCCCCCAGAAGCTGACGATGCAGACGTGCTTGGTGTCGAGGGGCTGTCCCTTGTTGCTGTCGCTGGTGTACTTGGCGTTGGCCAGGTTGACCACGATTTGCTTCTTCGTCCCGAAGTCGGGCGTAGCATAGTTGGCGCTCCAGATGCTGGGACTGGTGAAGATGTTGAGGTGCGACTGGCTGCTGGTCTCCTTGAGCTTGACCACCAGGTACTTGTAGGCCGACATGTCAGCCCCGTTGTCGTATTGCCATCCCATCTGTCCCCACTGTCCCGGTCGGAAGGTGTGCGTGGCCTCATCGTATTTGCCCTGTCCGAAGAACGAGGTGTTGATGTACTGTGAGGCGAGGGGGAAGAACGTGGAGCGCACGTCGAAGGTCTCGGTCAGTTCGTGCCCCATCGGGTCGGTGTAGGTGACGGTGACCTCCGCCGTTCCCTCGCTCAGCGCGCGGATGCGTCCGCCACTGATTTCCACGCAGTCGCCATTGACGGTGTACTTTGCCTGGGCCGCCACGTTGTCGGTGTGGCCGTCGCGATAGGTGGCCGTGAGCTGGAGCTGTGTGCTGTTGCCCACCATGAGTTCCTTGGCCGACGGGTCGAGCTCGATGTTATCGACGGTGAGCATGTCCTCGCTATATCCCTCGAAGTCAGGCAGATAGAAGGTGCCCTCGTCAAACTTGC
>DAIOEQ010000161.1:0-5605 GCA_036746215.1 Prevotella sp. | reverse complement strand
TGGCCGCCGTGAGCGACTTGCTCTCTGGGCGCAAGGATGTTGTCGTGGTGTCGTCGGTCTCTTGCATCTACGGCATGGGCGCGCCTATTGCCATGCAGGAGAACATCATCACCATCAAGACGGGCCAAAAACTGGATCGCAACGAGTTCCTGCGCAAGCTGGTCAACTCACTCTACGTCAGAAACGACATTGACCTCCAGCGCGGAAACTTCTCCGTCAAGGGCGACACGGTGCTCATCGCAATGGCTTACAGCGACAATGTGTTGCGTGTCAGTTGGTGGGACGATGAGATTGACGCCATCGAGGAGTGCGACTCCGTGACGCTCCACACGCTCCAGCGCTTCGAAGAGTACCAGATTTACCCGGCCAACCTCTTTGTGACCAGCAAGGAACAGACAGAGGGCGCTATCCGCAAGATACAGGATGACCTCGTGAAGCAAGAGGAGTACTTCAAGGACTTGGGTGACAGCATCAAGGCGCAACGCATCAAGGAACGTGTGGAATACGACATTGAGATGATCAAGGAATTGGGCCATTGCTCAGGCATAGAGAATTATTCGCGCTATTTTGACGGGCGGGAGCCCGGACAACGGCCTTACTGTCTGCTTGACTTCTTTCCAAAGGACTACTTGATGGTCATCGACGAGAGCCACGTCAGCGTGCCGCAAATCAACGCCATGTATGGCGGCGATCGCGCACGCAAGCAGAACCTCGTGGAGTATGGTTTCCGCTTGCCTGCCGCCTTTGACAACCGTCCCTTGCGTTTTGAGGAGTTCCATGACATGATTCACCAGGTGATTTATGTCTCGGCCACACCTGCCGATTATGAGTTGCAAGAGGCGGAGGGCGTCGTAGTCGAACAGCTCATCCGTCCGACGGGACTCCTCGACCCGGAGATTGAGGTGCGTCCCTCGGAGAACCAGATTGACGATTTGCTTGACGAGATTCTCACGCGCAGCCATCGCGGCGAGCGTGTGCTGGTCACCACGCTCACCAAGCGTATGGCCGAGGAGCTCACCGAGTATCTGCTTGACCACGGCGTGAAGGCCAACTATATCCACAGCGACGTGGCCACGCTCGACCGTGTGAAGATCATGAACGACCTTCGGGCCGGCGTCTTCGATGTCTTGGTGGGTGTCAACCTCCTGCGTGAGGGCCTTGACCTGCCCGAGGTGTCGCTTGTGGCCATCCTCGATGCCGACAAGGAGGGCTTCCTGCGGAGTCATCGCAGCCTGACGCAGACAGCGGGGCGCGCCGCCCGCAACGTCAACGGCAAGGTCATCATGTATGCCGACACCATCACCGACAGCATGCGACGCACCATCGATGAGACAGCGCGCAGACGCACCATCCAGCTGAAATACAACGAGGAGCATCACATCACGCCGAAGCAAATCGTCAAGGACATCAAGGGCGTGCTGCCCACGGCCTCGGGCGAGACGTATGAGACACCGCAGATGGCGGCCGAATATGCCGTGAAGGGCATGGACACGGGCGCCTTTGCCGCTGACCCCATCGTGCGCCACATGACACGCGATGAGCTCAAGAAGAGCATCGACAACACCAAGGCACTCATGGAAAAAGCTGCCCAGGAACTCGACTTCATCCAGGCCGCACAGTATCGCGATGAGGTCGTCAGGCTCGAAAAGCAACTGGAGACGAAGTGAGACGGTGGCAAATGAAATAAACGTTAAAAGTGAGGTGCCATGGCCGAAGATGAAGCAATATTTATTAACTTTGCTTATTATAATGATAAAAACGCATTGAAATGAAGAAAATACTTTTTGCCATCATGATGCTCTTCCCCTTGATGGGCATGGCACAGAACACTACGGGTGACGCACAGGCTCAGAACACGCAACGCCGCGCGCTCTTTGAGAAGAAGCACAAGACCGTCGATGCCAAGTACCTGAAGGGTGCCGTGCCTGAGGTGGACGGCAAGGTCGTCTTCACGCTCGACAAGGACGTGCCGGGCATGAGCGCAGACCAGATTTATGAGAAGGTGCGCACGGTGATGGAGAACATTGTCGCGCAACCCAACCAATTGAAGGAAATCAGCAAGATTGCCATTGACGACAAGGCGTCGCACACCATTGGCGCCCGTGTATCGGAGTGGCTCGTCTTCAGAAAAGCTGCTCTTAACCTCGACCAGACCGTGTTCAACTACTCGCTCATTGCCAAGGTGAGCGATGGCCACCTGCACCTCACCATGGAGCGCATGGGCTACCAGTATGAGATGGAACGTCCTGACACGCAGGGCATGGAGACGAAGGCTGAGGATTGGATCACCGACAAGATGGCCCTCAACAAGAAGGGGGACAAGTTGGCCAAGTACAGTGGCAAGTTCCGCCGCAAGACCATTGACCGTAAGGATGAGATATTCCGTCGTGTCTGCCAGGTGCTCAACGTGGCATACTAATCGTTTTTCTCCTTGTTTTTTATGGACTCTGGTAACGAATATTTGCAACGCAGGCATCGTGGCGAGCAAGAGCAGAAGGACAACCATCTGCGGTTGCGCAACGTGTTGAACATCATCTTCATGCTCCTCGCCATCGTCGGCGCGGCGGTCTACTATTGGTCTGACCACACTACAGGTGCCATTATCCTCTTGGTGGCGGTGGTCTTCAAGATTGTGGAAAGCGCCTTACGAATCAAATTTTGATGAAGAAACTCCTTTTCTCCTTCTTGTTCATGTTGTTGGCAGTCGTTCCGGCGTCTGCCCAGATCAGTCGTGCCAATGTTGACGGCTACAACTCGATGGGCCCCGACGGCAATGTCACCACGGCTAACCAGCGTCGGGAACGTTCCGACTCCACCTCCGCGCACAAGGAAATACCGCGGGGTATCTATGTGTGGACGGTTGATCCGCGCTTTGGCGACCGTCGTCCGGCACAGCTCGACACGTTGTCGCACATGTACATGAACACCCTGTTCACCACGGGTCTCCGTGGCGAATACAACACTACGGGCAATCTCGGGTCACCCCGTCAGGCACGTGTCTTCATTGATCGCAAGCCAGCCTCTCAGTTCCTGTTCACCGATGCTTATGATTATTTCGTCACGCCCGTACAGGATTTTCATTTCACCAACACCCTGTCACCATTCACCAACCTCACTTACAACACCTGTGGAGACCGCACCAACGGCGAGGATCACTTCACGGCGAAGTTCGGGGTGAATGCGGGCAAGCGCATCGGTGTGGGCTTTAAGTTCGACTATCTCTATGGACGCGGCTATTATGACAGCCAGTCCACTTCCCATTTTGACTACACAATGTACGGCTCTTACATTGGAGACCGCTATCAGGCGCACCTTTTGATGTCTACCAACCACCAGAAGGTGACGGAGAACGGCGGCATAACCAATGACAATTACATCACCCATCCCGAGTCGTTCAACGAGTCGTTTCAGACCTCTGAGATACCCACGATGCTTTCGCGCAACTGGAACCGCAACGACAATCAGCACCTTTTCTTCACTCAGCGCTACAGTGTGGGCTTCAAGCGCAAGGTTCCCATGACCGCCGAAGAGATTGCGGCGCGCAAGTTTGCCATGGCTTCGCGCCAGGAGGCAAGGGAACGTCAAGCCCAGGCCGATGCCGCCCACAAGGCCAGGCAGGAAGGCCGCGAGGTGAAAGAGGAGGATTCTGAGGCACCCAAGACGTTTGCCGGACGACCTGATGACGCCAAGATTGGCGTGCGTGCGGCCCAGGACAGCGCGAAGAATGACATCGCCACGTCGGACCAGGCTGGCGCGGGCCGTGTGCCAGTCCACGGCAAGGCGGCTGCCGACAGCCTCATCGCGCAGGCCTCCAAGGCCAAGGCGGACACGTCATGGCTCAAGGACGAGTATGTGCCGGTGACCAGCTTTATCCACACGCTTGAGCTGAACAACTACCGCCGCATCTATGAGGCATACGAGACGCCCGACAATTATTACCTCAATGACTATCGTGTGGCGGAGAAGTTGGTGGGCGACTCCATCTACGACAAGACCAACCACTGGAGCCTGCGCAACACGTTCGCCATCTCCTTGCTGGAGGGCTTCAACAAGTGGGCCAAGGCAGGATTGAAGGTTTTCGGCACCCATGAGTTGCGTCACTTCACCTTGCCCGACTCCACGGCTATGCGCTCGTGGAACGAGAATGCGGTGAGCGTCGGCGCACAGCTTGTCAAGACACAGGGGAAGACCCTTCATTACAATGTCACAGGCGAGTTTGGCGTGGTCGGAGTCAATGCGGGCGAGATACACGTGGATGGCGGCGTTGATGTCAATTTCCCCTTGTTCAAGGACACGGTGACGCTGGCCGCTTCCGGCTTCTATCATCACGAGAAACCGTCGTTCTACTATCGTCACTACCAGTCGCGCCACGCTTGGTGGGACAATGATGACCTTTCCATGGTCGACCACTTCCGCGCGCAGGGTGTGTTAAGCTACCAGAAGACACGCACCACGCTGCGTGTGGCATTTGATGAAATTCGAAACTACACTTATTTTGCCACCTCTTACAACACGACCGATGACGGGCGCTTCGCCAATGCGGTGGGCGTCAGCCAGGCCGGCAGTCCCATCTCAGTGTTCACGGCTGACTTGAAACAGGATTTAACCTTCGGACCGCTCAATTGGGAGAGTGTGGTGACCGTGCAGAAGTCGACCGACGAGGACGCGTTGCCCTTGCCCTTGGTCAACGTTTACACCAATCTTTACTTGAAGTTCAAGATTGCCCATGTGCTGAAATGTGACTTCGGCGCCGATGTGCGCTATTTCACCAAGTACAAGGCCCCCGACTATGTTCCATCCTTGGGACAATATGCGGTGCAGGCTGGCGAGCGAAAGACGGAGATAGGAAACTATCCGCTCATCAATGTCTACGCCAATTTCCACCTCAAGCACACCCGCTTCTTTGTCATGATGAGCCACATCAACGACGGCAGCGGCAACTACTTCTTCACGCCTCACTATCCGCTCAACGGACGCGTGTTCCGCTTTGGCGTGAGCTGGAACTTCTTCAACTGACGTCATCCTTAGTCTTTTGCAGTCCGAAAAGGGACCAGCGGGGCGGGCGTGACAAACGGAATGAAACACAAGAACTATGCAACCAACCAACGAAATCATTCGAGTCAACAGCCTTCGGGCGTGGATCCTCGCCACGCGTCCCAAGACTCTTTCCGCCGCGGCGGTGCCAGTCATCATCGGTGTGGCATTGGCCGTCAAGGCTATTGGATGGGTGTGCCTTCCCATCTTGCCAGCTCTCTTGTGCCTGTTGTTTGCCTGGCTCATGCAGATAGACTCCAATTTGATAAACGATTACTTTGATTACGTGCGTGGCAATGACGATCGCGAAACCCGTCTGGGTCCCAAGCGGGCTTGCGCGGAGGGTTGGGTGACGTTGCCTGCCATGCGCACAGCCATAGCCGTCACGTCGATAGCGGCCTGCCTCGCGGGCCTTCCGCTCATCGCTTATGGTGGTCGGGAGATGGTTCTTGTGGGCGCCGTCTGTGTCGTTTGCGCCTTTCTCTACACCACCTTTTTCGCCTCCAAGGGCTTGGGCGATGTCTTGGTCGTCGTCTTTTTCGGCATTGTGCCCGTCTATTTCACGTGGTAT
>DAIOEQ010000160.1:0-5605 GCA_036746215.1 Prevotella sp. | reverse complement strand
GACTGGGCCGAGGCCCACAAGGGCTCGCGCCAGTATGTGGCCTTTGCCGACAAGTGCTGGCCCGCCTTCCCGAAGGAGTTCGGGTTCGAGCCTTGCTACGTCAACAGCCGTCTGGCCAGCCGCGGCATCCCCGTGGCTTGCGAGGTCGACATCTACGGCGCCCTGTCGGAGTATGTGGGCATGTGCGCCAGCGGCGACACCGTGACGCTGCTCGACATCAACAACTCCACACCGAAGTACATCTATGATGAGGACATCGTGCCGAAGTATGGCGAGAAGTATGTGCTCACCGACACGTTCATGGGCTTCCACTGCGGCAACACGCCATCGTGCAAGATGTGCGCCAACCGCGCCATCAAGTTCCAGCTCATCCAAAACCGCCTGTTGGAGAACGGCGGCACGCCCGACTTCACCCGCGGCACGCTGGAGGGCGACATCGCCGCGTCACCCATCACCTTCTACCGCCTGCAGTGTGACAGCGAGGGCCAGCTCCGCAGCTACATCGCCCAGGGCGAGGTGCTCGACGTCCCGACACGCTCGTTTGGCGGCATCGGCATCTTCGCCATCCCGGAGATGGGCCGTTTCTATCGCCACGTGCTGGTCGAGAAGCACTATCCTCATCATGGCGCCGTGGCCTTCGCCCATGTGGGCCGCGTGCTCTTCGACGCCTTCCGTTATCTCGGCGTCCAGGACATCGCCTACAACCACCCGAAGAGCTTGCCCTATGCCACGGAGAATCCTTTTGAATAAGTGACGGCCCCGCGGGGCAACCACACACCATTCCGGCCCGCAGCCACGACGGCGCGGACCGGGCTGACACGCAAACGTCCCCTGTATGCGCCTCATCGGCATACAGGGGACGTCTCTGTTTGATGGTGACTATCTTGTGAAAGCTGATTACAGCCGCACCACCTCCACCACCGTTAGCACATCGCCGTCGACCCGAAAGCGCACGTCGAAGCCCTCATAGGGCATGCCATAGACCTTGTTGGCGTCGTGATGGTAGTGTGGCCGGGGGTCAAGAGCCAACACCTGGCGCAGCGTGGCGGCCCGCTCCTGGCCCACGGCCCGCTCGGCCTCCACAGGGAGGACCACCGTGAGCCGTCGCATGGGGTGGCTGTCGACAAAGCCCGAGCGCGCGCCGTCATGGCTGTCGGCATAGGCCACATAGGGCTTGATGTCGTAGATGGGCGTGCCATCCATGAGGTCGGCGCCCCGCACATGGATGACGGGTCCTCGCGGCGTGCCCCACTCCACGTGGTCGAGCCTGACGGACGACAGGCCCAAAGGATTGGGACGGAATGGCGACCGGGTGGCAAAGACGCCCATGCGCACGTTGCCGCCCAGCACGGGCGGCCGCACCACCGGACTGGCGGCGGCATGGCGGTTGGCCGAAAACGACCAGATGAGCCACAGGTAGTCAAACTCCTCCAGGCCTCGCAGGGCGTCGGGCGTGCGCCACTCGGACTCGAAGACGATGGTGCCCGCCAGGTCGGGGGCGAGGCCACTCTGCTTGGGCACGCCAAACTTGGAAGCAAAGGGTGAGTGGAAATAGGCGATGGGCGTTAAGGTCATGCGGCGAGAGAGAGGGAAAAGGGTTAGATGCTGTCGGTGCTGATGTTGAACGTGGAGGCCATGATCAGCATCAGCGCCATCTCCGACCAACAGACGATGACCGGCACATACATCTGCGGCGCGTCAGCCTGGTAGGGCTTGAAGGTCTCTGTCGTGCGGTGCAGGGCGCGCTGGAAGACGTAATAGACGATGGAGGCGGTGACGAAGCCAAGCAACGTCCCCGCCAGGATGTCACCGAAATAATGCACGCCGAGATACATTCTCGACCAACAGGTGATGAACGACCACACCACCAGCGTGAGGGTGAGGAGGTGCCGGCGGAAGACATACAGCATGAAGAACGTCAGTCCCCAGCAGTTGGCGGCGTGAGCCGACGGGAAACCATAACGTCCGCCTCGATAGCCGTCGACGATGTGGACGAGGGGCGAGATGGGGTTGTCGGTGTTGGCCGGTCGCAACCGTCCCACCGAGCTGCGTATCAGCGAGCCGCTCACCTGGTCGTTGAGGGTGATGAGCAGGGCTACGACCAGCAGGCAGGTGACGTTGACACGCCACGAGAAACTGCGAAACATCACGTAGACGATGCTCAGGTAGAGCGGCAGCCAGATGTAACGTCCGCTGAACATCTCCATGAAGTTGTCCCAATAAGCGTTGTGCAGGCCGTTGATGGCCAGGAAGATGCTGGTGTCCCAACTGTTGAGGGTCTGCAGGAAGGTGGATAATAAAAGGTCTGTCATGTCTATTTCCTCTTGTTGGCAAGTCCGGCAATGTCGTCAAACAACACCTGCAACAGGGCCTGTCCGCGCCGGATGTTCTTGCCCTTCTGCGGGCCTTCGTCCACGACGGCGCGCCCCAGCTTGTTGTCATAGATCATCGTGTTGCCGGAGTCGATCATGCCGATGCCGTCATTCATGAGGAAGAAGGCATAGTGGGGTATCGACTTCTCGAATATATCCTTGCTGAACCGCATGTCGCGGGCGTCAATGCCAAGTTGTCCGAGCAGGGTAGCCGCCAGGTCTTGCTGTGAGGCCAGCGTGTCGACGACACAGGGCTTCTCGATATAACCGCCCGTCCAGATCATGGGTATGTGGAAGCGCCAGGGCTTGAAGTTGTCGGCGTTCTTGGGCCACGCTCCGAGGTGGTCGGGCACGATGATGACCAGCGAATTCTTCCATTGTGGCGTCTTGCGAAGCCACGACACGAAGTCGCCCACGCAACTGTCGGCATAGGCAAAGGCGTTGAGCGTCTTGTCGCGCAGGCGGTGGTAGGGCACATCGAACGGCTCGTGGGAGCTCGATGTCTGTATGACGCGCAGGTAAGGGTAGTCAGGTGGCGAGTTCTTGTAGTGGGTCTCCCAGTCCGACTTCACGCGGGCGAAGAGCAGATGGTCGGGCACGCCCCACTTGCTCAAGCGGTCGGCCACGGGGAAATCCACATCCGACGTGATGTCCTCAAAGCCTTGGTTGATGAGGAACGAGCGCATGTTGGTGAAGTCGGCGTCGCCACCATAATAGTATTGCAACCGATAGTACTTCTTGGCCATGTGGGCGGCCAGCGAGGGGATGGCGGCGGTCTTCTTCGGATACTTCATGAGGCTCACCGTCGAGGGGGCCGGATAGCCCTGGAGGATGGACACGAGGCCTCGGTCGGTTCGGAAGCTGTTGGCGTAAAAGCGGGAGAAATAGACGCCCTGGCGCTTGAGCGCGTTGAGCTGAGGGGTAACCTCAGCCATGCGTCCCCGGATGTCGGGCGTGCGCGCCTTCGTAACCGTGTCGGAGAAGCTCTCCAATATAATGAGGTAAACATCCGGATATTCGCCGAAGGTCCTGCGCACCACGCTTTCGCTTTCGCGCAGGCACGTGGGCTTGTTGAAGTCGTAGACAAGGAAATGTGCCCGCACGTCGTCCATGAAGCGGTACTGGGAGGCAAAATCTTCCTGGTGGGTCATGCTCTCCATAAACGAGAACAGGGGATTGACGGCGGCATGGTTGAGCACCGTGCGCTGGGAGAAATAGGCCTTGCCCGTGTTCATCGACGACACGGTGACTCCTCCGCGGATGGGCAGGAAGAGCGCGGCCAACAACAACAGTTCAACAAGGACGGGCCACCTCTTGCGCTCCTTGCAAGGGCGGAAGGCGTTCCGATAGAGCAGGTGGAACACCAGGCTGACGGCCACCGCGACAACCACAAAGGCCACGAAGCCCAACAATCCTTCGCCCCACCCCACGCTGGCCATGGCGTCGACGGGCGACGTGGTGATGAAAAACCATGCCGTGCTGTCGAGCGGGAAGCGCCAATAGCCATAGAGCCCCACGTTGGCCACAAAGCTCAAGGCTACGGCCAATGACGCCAGCACGAAGTAGCCGCCCAGCACACAGCGCCACGCGCGCAAAGCCTGCGGACTACGGAAGGCGCGAATCGGCAGGTCGCTCAGCAAGAGCAACAGGGCAGGCAGCACCGTCAGGTAGCCGGCCATCGACAGGTCGAGAGGCAGGCCATGGGCCACGACGGGCCACGTGTCGGCCAGTCCGCCCGCGTAGACGAGCAGGAACACGGGCTTCTGGAGCATGAACAGCAACGTCCATGCCGCGAAGGTGGCCACGATGAGGAATATCTTCTGCTTCAAGGTCTTCTATCTCAGTTCGGTCTTGTCGCCCTTGGTGCACTCAAACCAGGGCTCCTCGTCGCGCAGGGCGATGTCGTCATATTCAAACGGAGCCACCACGGTGTCGTGGCCGTCGGGCAGCACAAGCCCCATCTTGCCGTCCTTCTGGGCGATGATGGGCATCGTCATCAGGTCGTCGACATAGACGTAGGGCGTGCGCAGAAACTCATACTGCGGTGACACGAGCACGTGGCCCTCATGGTCTTTCATGCCATACTTGCCGTCTTGCTCATACACCTCGTGAAACTTGAGGTACTTCGCCTTCATGCGGTCGACGTAGAAGGCCATGGTCTCGTCGTCGCCAATCATGCTGACAAAGTAGTGGAACGTGTCGCAATAGTTGGCGATGGCGCGCGCCACGAGCATGCGCCACGACAGGTCTTTCACCACCTTGCGGTTCAAGTCGATATAGCGGGCCATGGCCTCCTCGCGCTGGGGCACGCTGAGCGTCCGCATCTTGGCCTCAAACTTCTCGAGCATGGCCAGCGACCCATGCATGGCCTTGATGTAGCGGTGTATCTGCCGCCCCATCTCGCAGGCGAAGAACTTGTCCACCTGCCGGGTCTCAATCTCTTCTCTGAATAGTCCTTCCATAGTGTTCGGGAACTTTGGTTTGTTTCTCACAAAAGTACAAACATTCTCTCAACTGACCAAAGGAAACCGACAATATTTGCCGCAAAATGCCCGCGCGATGAAGAGACTCGTCATCGCGGGGCGATGAAAACTGGAGTAGTCCGCGGAATGCGCATGCAGCGAACAAACAGGAGCGCGACATAAGGACAAACGCGAAACAACCGAACAAAAAGTCTCGCAGGAAGGGCTCCGCAGCCAGTGCCAGCGTCATCGCCCGCAAATACGCGCTGTTTTTCATCATCTACGTAACATTCTGAAAATCGGATACTTGTGCGATTTTCCGCGTCTTTCACTCGCCTGACATGTCCCAAAAGCTGGAAGAAGATGGCCTATCGAGTCTCGATGAGTGACCTTTCGCGCTTCGAGATGTCACAGGACGTCTTCGCTTCTGTCATCTTTGGCGCCTCGATAACTATCGAATCGCATGTCACCTCGCCTCCGCCCCTGTGTTTTCGGGCCTGTTGGCCGCCGTCCCTCCGCTCTCCACCTCTATTTCATCCGCTAAATGCCTCCCTTCAGAGACACCTCTTTTTTCAGAAAAACGATGACAGGGCAAGGCTCTACCGACAGGGATTTTTCCTCACGTCCGGGGGCTTATCCCGTTAGCTGCCCATCACAAGCATTGCGATTGTTTTTTTATTCAACACAAAATGTCTCATTTCGCCAATAATCCGCGTTGCGCGTTGCGTAATTGGGAGATTATTCCTATTTTTGCAAGTGCAGGTACGCAAT
>DAIOEQ010000159.1:2607-5654 GCA_036746215.1 Prevotella sp. | reverse complement strand
AGAGGTTCTTCAGCGCCCCGCCGTAGCCGCCCATGGGGTGTCCCTTGAAGTGGTTGAGGGCAATCATGAAGTCGTAGTTGGCCATGTGTCCGCCCACGATGTCGTAGTTGAGATGTGTGTGGTCGCGCACCGGGATGCGTATCTCGTCATACTCGTCCATGATGTCGACGGGGAAATACTTGGTGAATCCGTGGCGGTCGATGACACGCCAATGGTTCTCCGAGTTGTTGCGCACGTCATTGGGGTCGCCGCCATAGGCCGTGTTGTTCTCGACAATGGTACCGTCGACCTCATACACGAGGTCCTTGATGAGCTCGGGCTTGAGATAGTTGGGGTTGGAGCCCTCGCCCGTCGACACTTTCACGGCCACCCGTCCCTTGGCCTTCACACCCAGGGCCTTGTAAATCTTGACGAGCGCCTCGGGCGTGATCTGGCGTGTCAGGTACACTTTCGACTGCGCGGAGGCCGCAAGGACCAGCAGCGCCGCGATTGCCATTGCGAATAGTCTTTTCATATTCATTGGTTCTTTTGTGAGTTGTTTCGATACATTTGCAAAAATAATGTTTTTCGATTGAAAAGCCGTTTAATCGAGTTTCTTTTTTCTTCCATAGGACAAAAAAACGAGGGACACGCACCATTCGCATGTCCCTCGATTATTTTTTTTGCCTTCCAAAGGCTTTCTTGTTTTATTTCACCACGACCTTCTTTCCCTGGTGGATGTAGACACCGTGGGTGGGCTTGCTGACGCGACGGCCCAGCAGGTCATAGTAAGCGTCGTCTTGCGCCTGCGGCACGACCGTCACGCCCCTCACGCCCGCCGAGACGGGACCATTGTAGGTGAGCTTGAAGTTGTCCCACACAAGCCAGGTCGTTCCCGACGTGGGCTCTGCGATGCCATAGGTGAGCTCACCGCCCACGACGTTGAGCGTCACCGCGAGCAGGCCATACTGGCTGTTGGCGGCCATCTTGTCGCGCTGCGCGTCGAAGTTGGAGCCTGCGCAACTCTGCTTCACCACGTCCTTCACGGTCACGCCGTCAGACTTGGCATAAAGGTAACCCGTGTTCTGTCCTTCACCGTTGACCATCTGGCAGGTGACGGTGTAAGAGCCGTCGGGCAGGCCCGTGAGCGTCTGTGAGAAGTCGAAGTTGGTGGAGTGCCATACCTCCACGGCTCCGTTGTAGCGCTGGTTGCCCCAGGTGCCCGTCATGTTCCAGCCAAAGCCGTTTCCGATGAACTCGGGGTTGACGATGAGCGGCGTGGCGTCGAGCGTCTCACCCTCCTTGGCTTGCGCGATGTAGTCGGCATAGAAACGGTCGCGGCTGATGGCGAAGATTTGCCAGTGGGCGATGTCGTCGCCCGTCTTGTTGCAGGCCAGTTCCTCACCGTCCTTGTAGCCATCCGCGGGCGTCCACAGTCCGAGCCAGTTGCCTGGATACTTGCCGTTCTCCACGGTCCACGCCGCGTTGTCGAAGGCCAGCGTCAGGCGCGACCACTCGCAGGCCAAGGGCTGGTCGTGTGTGCGGAGCTGGTCGGGACGGTCCCACTCGGTCTGGAGCAGCAGTCCGTCGTAGTCGATGTTGCGCAAGTGGAAGTATCCGCCGTTGTCCTCCAGTGTGAACACCTTCGACAGGTCAGCGACAGGGCTGGCGGGCGTCTCGACGAAGAGGGCCTTGTTGCCGTTCTTCGGCGCGTCCTTGAGGCCGACGAGCAGGTCGGCCTCGTCGCTGGCCACCACAAAGAAGTGGTCGTCGGCCAGTTGCTTCAGCTCATCCGTCGAGGTGACGAGGCTATAGCCCTTGTCGGCCGGGAGCAGATCATAATAGGAGAAGCCATCCTGGGCCTTGACGTTCACGCTGAACGTGTAGTCCACACCCTCGTAGGTGGCGGTCAAGGCCACGTCTTGCTGCACGTCATCGAGCGTGCGGTCGCATCCCTTCACGCCGTCGCTCCACACCACCTCGTCGGGATTGGCCGCGTCGGGTATCTCCAGGCTCAGCGTCACCGAGGCTCCCTTGAGCACCTGTGTCTCCGTGGCCTCGGCACCGTTGATGAGCTGGCGGGCGGGCACCACGTGGAGCACGAAGCGGCTCTCACTCACGGCGCCACTCTGGTTGGCGTATTGGCAGGTGTAGGTGTTCGACGACATGACCGACGGGAGAACGATGGCGCTCGATGTCTCACCCGTGTCCCAGAGCCAGTCGTTGGTCCAGCCCGTTGCGGCCCCGGCATAGAGGGTGACCTCCGTGCCAGCCAGCACGGTCTTCTCCGTGGTGCTCTCTACCATGTTGTCGACGGTGATCTCGTTGGTCATCTCGTCGGGGTCGGCGTCGCCGCTCACCGCGATGGCAAACGACTGGTAGCTCACCTTGCCGTTGGCGGCGGTGTAGGCCACGCGGTAGACGTAGCTGTGGTCGGCCTTGACGGTGATCTGGCGTGTGGTCTCGCCCGTGCTCCAGAGCCAGTGGCCCGTGTCTTCCGCGCCCTCAGGCAACTGCGGCACCAATGTGATGTCGCTTCCGTCGGCGGGAATGCCCTTGGAGGGGCCTGCGTTGTAGTTGTATTTCAGTCCGCCCAGATTGGTCTGGTTGGCCAGCGTCTCACCTTTATAGATGATGTCGCCATGCAGGGGTGTGATGGCCTCGTCAGCCGTCACGGCGGGACGCCAGCTGGTCAGCGTGGAGAAGCCGAGGGCGTCGAAGCCTCCTGAGTTTTGGCTGTAATTGCCGCCACCGCCATCGGGGCATATCTTGTCGCTGGCCATCTTCGAATAGGTCAGGTTCACACCGCGCAGTCCGCCGTAGTAGCCGACGATGCGGTCCCAGTAGGGTCGAAACTCGCCCTTGCCACCCTCGTTGGGGCCTGTCTGCGCCCAGCCTGCGCCCAGCGTGCCTCGGCAGTCGGCGTAGTTGTAGGTGATCCAGGGCAGCGACGCTCCGCTGACGCCACCGAAGTTGAGCGCGGCCACGTGCTCGGCGCCCGCGGCGATGCGGTCATTCATGTAGGCGAAGAGGTCATCGCCCTGCGAGAGCCCCACCTGGCAGATGTC
>DAIOEQ010000159.1:0-2597 GCA_036746215.1 Prevotella sp. | reverse complement strand
GCCATCAGGGCGTGTCCCTGGTCGCGTCCGCTCTCCTGCATCTGTCCGAGGTAGCCGAAGGGGCCACGGTCGTCGGGCAGCACCACGGGCACGAGGTTGCCGATGAACTCGTTGCAACCGTCGTTGACGATGACGCTCTCCTTGGAGCGATCCTTGTAGGTTCCCACATGGTCGTACTTATAGAAGCTGACGCCCTGGTTGTACATGTGCACGTCATCGCAGAGGATGCCGATGCTCATCACGCAGAGGGCGTTGCACAGTCCCCAGTTGCTCCAGTAGTGGCCGGGACGCTCGCCGAGGTTCGGATAGCGGAAATTTGCCCACGTGTCATGACGGCGGCGCAGGAAGTCGATTGCGGGATTGTAGAACACCTTGACCATCCACTTCTTGAACTTCTCGAAGTCTTCGCGTGACCACCCCTCGTAGTCGCGCATCAGTTCTGCGGCGTTGGCAAACTCATGTCCGTAGATGCCGGCCGCCAACGACACGTTGGTGTCACCCCCAAGGCCCTTGCAGGCGTTGGCCCAACTCATCATGATGCGCACGGCGGCGTCAGCGTTGGCCTTTGTGCCGCCAATCTTCCAACGCAGGGCGTTCTGGTAGGCCATGGCCGCGCCACGCGCGCAGTTCATGTAGTTCTGCCCGGAGCCGCCGCCACGTATGACGGTCTCCGTGGGCCACGTCGCCACATCCGCCTGCGAGTAGGCGTTGGCGCAGAGGATGTCCCACGCCCTCTTCATGCGCTCATTGCCGTCGGCCAGCAGTTGCTTGGCTCGGTCGATGTCTTCCTGCGACACGATGCCGCCCGGGTGGCGGAAGCCGTGGTCGTCGCGATGGGCGAAGACTGTCTTGGCCTGGTAGCCCAGGGAGGCCTTAGCCTTGTCTTGCGCCGACTGGATGGTGTTCGCATATTCGTCGATGAGGACCTGCGAGGCCCCACCCGCCTTCAGCACCATCTGGGCCTGGAGAAGCGCGTCCTGCAACTTGGCCAGCGCTCCGGGCGCATAGCCCGTGGTGGCCGAGGCGAGAAACGACTGGCCACTCTCGACCGCCGTTTGCAGCGTCGAGGGGTCGCCGGGCGTGCCATAGCGGTAGTCGTGCTCTATCTGGCTGGTCTCCTGCGCGAGGGCCGCCACCTCGGCGTTGCTGAGCGCTGCATCATAGACACGGAAGTCGCTGACGAGCGTCTGCCGGAGGTAGTTGTCATCGGCAAAGGCCGCGCGCCCTATCCAGCAGAAGGCGGGCGCTGAGGTGAACGCCTGGCTCAACACGGGCATGTTGTCCGCTTGCTGCACCTTCTTGCCGTCGATGAAGAGCTCACCCTGCTGGCCGGTCTGGCGGTAGAGCACGTGTGTCCACTTGCCCTTGGTGGCCTCCCTGCCCACTTCCATGCCGACCTCCGAGCCCCATCCGGCCGTGGAGGTGGCCATGCGCTGCGCGTTGAGGCGATAGCCCGAGTAGGCGGCGCTGGTCTGGATGTTGGCCGCCGCACGCGAGAAGGTCCACAGGAAATAGCCGGAGCCCGAGAGTGAGGCGTTCTTGCTCACGTGGTAATAGACCGACACGGTGAAATCGTTGAGCTTGCGCACCACGGCGCCTGCCTCCTTGGTCATGTCGAGGTAGCCGGTGCCGTTGCCCAGGTCGAGCACATGGCGGCTGCCACAGTTCACCACCGTGGCCTCGTTCTTGAGCTGGGCCGTCACGCCCGACACGGGGTCGGTGACGGTCTGGCCCGACACGTGGTCGAAGTTGAACTGCAATTTCAGGTGATCTTGCGCCGACGCGGTCCACGTCGACATGAGGATGGCCAACAGCGTGAGGGCGTTCCTCCATTTTCTCATCTTGATTGTCATAGGTCGTATACGTTATGGTTATTAGGTTCATGCAACTTGGAGCACAGGGCGCACAGGTGCACAGGCGCACAGGCGCACAGGCGCACAGGGCCTCCTGCGGCACGGAGCTTTTGCATCTCCTTATAATATATACGACCGTGACAAGCGTTACACACAAAAAATCTTGGAAATCATTTCACTTTTTGTTAGCCACTGTTATGATTTTCATTCTGAGGTTTGCTCTTTTCAATCCCACTTATGCCTGTCCGCCGCATATCCCCTCCACACAAATGGGCGATAACACATTCCATCTTTTGTCATTCTCATTCCCTCGCCATCAAATTGGGTGATTTGGATTTCCGCTTTATCCTGGATGTGATGATACTTGTAACTGTATTCTTGTACCACAAAGTATGAGAAATCGTCCGTCCTTCTAACAATCTTGAACCACTGAAGCAATTCTATCTTAGTCACCAGAAACTCATTGTTGATGACACAGATGTTGTCATCTGCCCTGATTTCCCATGGTCTGAAAGGGGTGTCAGCAAGCTCTGGGATATTCCTGACGTAACACCAGTCGCCTTCTTTCACGATATTCACAAATCCACGCTTGAATGTGGTCGGCTTGGACAGGAATATCTTATTTGTCGCCATATCTACCCAAGCTTCTTTCTGATTGTAAAAACGCTTGACATATATCATGCAGTCTTTCTCCATCCGTCCCTCTTTCAGCAAGTCTTTTATGCTGGAGAAGGAGTCATAATG
>DAIOEQ010000158.1:0-5661 GCA_036746215.1 Prevotella sp. | reverse complement strand
AAAGTTGAGAGGTTCGCTGTGGTATCGAAGCACGATAAGGCAGCTATCGAGGGACGAGAAAGTCCGAAAACGGGGACAAGAAAAGGGCCACTCCCCTACGGCGCTCACTGTCAGCGAATTACGAAACCATCGTATTTTCGCGTATTTGCGCCCAAGGGAGTGGCCCGATGAGAAAACCGCCTGTTTTTCGAGGTGGTTTGTCGTGAAATTTAGCGTGCGTTATCGCATCACTTCACTACGATGACCCTGCCCTGGGTCTTGCCGTCGGAAGTGACAGTCTTGATGATGTTCAGTCCTCTTCTGGGTGCGCTGAGCTTCATGCCGTCGACGCTATAGTATTCTGTGGCGACCACCTTGCCGACGGTCACCTTCTCCACGCCATCGCTCTGGCCGAGATATTCGAGCGTCCAGTTGTCGAGGATGAGCCAGTCGTCGCCCGTGTTCTCCACCTTGCGCACGCCGATGGTGAGCTTGCCGCCGCGCACGTCCACGGTGACCTCATTCTTGTAGTAGCCATTGTCAAACCACTTGCCCGCGCTCACCATGTCGTTGGGCACGTTCTTGCCGTCGACGCTGGTCTGTCCGGAGATGCCCGCATTGGCGTAAGCGCCGGAGCTGATGAAGGCCACCGACTGCTTCACGCTGTCGCCGCTGGCGGTCACGGCATAGAGGAAGGCGTTGTTCACGGCCTTGTTGTCCTCGCTCCACACCTTGTAGTCGTTGGAGAGTGAACCATAGCGTGAGAAGCAGTTCACGCCCACCTTGTATTGTCCGTCGGGCAGTCCGTAGATGGTCTGCCTCATGTCGAACAGCTTGTGATACTCCACCAGCAGCGCGTTCTTCTGGTAGTCGCTGTTGCCGAAGCTGTGGCGCTCGCCCGTCTCTGTCCAGCCGTTCATGCTGTTGGAGCCCTCGCCGTCGTTGTCGTAACCGGGATTGATGATGACCGAGGTGTAGTCGGTTATCTCGTCGTCGTTGGGCAAGCGGAGCTTGGTGATGGCCTCGGCCATCCTCACGATGTAGGCGCGCGCCTCGTCGGTGCTGAGGTCTTGCGCCGCCAGGTGGCTTTCCACCTCGCCCTGGAGGGCCGTGGCCTGTGTCACCGCCTCCGGGGCGGCACTCTCGCCGAAGAGGCCTATGGTCTTGGCCAGCGAGTTCTTCTGGGCGGCCAGCGAGTCGAGTGCCTCGGCCGAGGCGACGAGAAGGCCCTGGCGCTCGATGAGCGTGCAAAGCGACTCGAACATGGCCTTGCCGTCGCTGCCCGCAGCTGCAGCCTCAGCGGCAGCGAGGTCGTCGTTGGCAGCGGCCTTGGCCTCGGCGCCATAGACGGCACCATTGCCGAGAAGGGCCTTGACCTCATCGATCTTGGCCTGGAGCACCGGCTGCACCGCGGCGGCCTCCGTGCCCTCGTACACCACGTCGAAATTGTCCCAGATGGCCCAGGAAGCGCCCGTGTTGGTGGAGCCCTTCACGCCGAGGCGGAGCTCATCGGAAGCCTTGGCCACCACGCCGTAAGTGCCCGTCGCGTAACGGCCGGCCAGGAAAGCCACTCCGGCATCCGTCATGTTGTTGGGATACCAGTAAGTCTCATTGGCGTCCTTGATGGCGTTGCCCTCGGTGTAGTCGGTGCCCACAGGCACCTTCACGTCATAGACGTTGGGGAAGGGCGCCGCGTTGTCGTTCACGTAGACCTTCACGCTGTTCTGGTACTGGGCGGCCGTGCCGTCCTCATAGTAGGTGAGCGACGAGTTGCCGTTGCCATAACGGTAGAACCCGTTCACCTTGACCGTGTAGAGGCCCACGGGCATGTCGCTCAACACCTGGTAGACATCAAACGAGGCGCTGTTGGAGCCCTCGACGCAGTGGTTCTTGCTGCTGCCGCCAAAGTTGACGTTGTTGCCCTCGACGGTCCAGCCGATCTCACTGTCGGAGGTCACCTCAAAGTCGGCGTTGACAAGATACTTGTTGGTGATGTTGGCGCCCGGCTTCACGCCGCCCTTGAGCGCCAGCTTGTAGAGCTCGGCGAGCTTGGCTATCTCCGCCTTCAGCTCGTCATTGTTGAGCGTGCACTCAGCGAAGTAGTTGTTGGCCTCGCCGACATAGTCCTCAAGCTGTTCCACGCCGTCGCTCCAGACCACGTAGTCAAGGTCGTCGAGGACCTCCTTCTGCGCCTTGTCGACGTTTTTCTTGTATTCGGCCCACAGGGCGATGTTCTCCGCCACGCTGTCGGCCATCTGCTTCAGGGGATTGTAGATGTCCATCACCGCTTCCTCCGTCTCCACCTCGTCATACTTGGCGAGAGCGTCTGCGCGAAGCTGGTTGTAAGCGTCGACGAGTTCCTTCGTGTAGAAGGTCTCGCCCGACAGGTTGCTGTAGTCGGGGGTCGACTCCACGAGCGTGCGCAGCCAGTCGCCATAGGTCAGCACATAGGTGACCTGCACGGTGGCACTCTTTGTGGCGGTCTTGAAGATGATGTTGAACGTGATCTTGTCGCCTGCGGCCACCTTGTCGCCCGTGCTCTGGGTAGTGGGCATCTGGCCGATGCCGATGCGGCCCGACGGGTCATAGACAAAATAGAAGCAAGCCTCGCTACCCCAGCCGCAACGCTGTCCCTTCTTGTTCATCCAGTAACCGATGAAGTCGCCCTCGCCGGCGTCGCTCAAGGCCGTGTAGAAGTTGCCTGAGTTGTCGTAGACACCCATGGTGACCGTCGACCCGCTGTTGTTATTGTTGTAGCCGGCCCTGAACTCGTCGACCGTCAGGCCCAGCACCGAGGCGATCTCCTTGATATCGATGTCAAAGTAGGAGCAGGCAAACGACGTGTGGCCAGGGCCTTCCTTAAACACATAAGTGCCTGCCGTGGTGACGCTGCCCGTGAAGGCGTCGAGCGCCTGCCGGATGGCGTTGCCCGCCTGCAGCCAGGCGTCCTCCGTGGCCTCGACAGGGGCGTCGACCGCACCTTGCAGGGCCGTGCGCAAGGCCGCGGGCACCGCCGTGTAGTCGGGGTTGGCCAATGCGGCCTCGGCCTCGGTCTTGACATTGGTGTAAAGCGACTTGTAGGTCGACTTGTAGGTGACCTCCACCACGGCCTCATTGCCATTGTACTGGAACACGGCGTGGAACACCACGCTCGCCCCCGGCTCGCAATGGGTCTTGCCGCTCTCGGAGGTGGGCATCTGGCCGACGCCGATGCTCATGGCGTCGGAGTTCCAGACGAAGAAGATGTTGCCGCCGGCCCAGGCGCTCTGCACGCCCGCGCTGTTGAGCCAGTAGCCGTTGTAGCCGTCGGCCCCGGCGTTGGTGGTGTAGACCACGCTGCCGTCGGCGGCATCGGTGCCCACCTTGATGTCGCCCGACTGGCTGTAGCCCGCAAACTCATGGTCGGTTAGCCCCAGGGCCGCGGCCACGGGAGCGGTGTCAAACGTGAAGTAGGTGCAGGCATAACTGCCATGCAAGGGAGTGTCCTCAAAGGTCAGCGTGGCCACGTTGGCCGCCCGGCAGGTAAGCCAACACTGACAGAAGGCAGACAAAAACGGAAAGCAAGTGTCTCGTTTTCATGTTTCTTGTGTTTTTAGTGGTTTAAAGTACGTTATATGTGATTGATGATTATTTCTTGGAGAGCCAGATGGCATACGAGTAGGCGTTGGCCCAGTTGGCCACACGCTCCTCACCGTCGCGCCACCACTGGCCGATGGCGCAGAAGGGTGTCATGACGACCTTCACCGGGCGGCCCATGTAGACGGCGTCGGCCTGGTAGCAGGGGCCGGGAACGGACGGAGAGGGTGCGGCCACGGGCGTGGGAAGCGCCGAGGTGTCGAAGGCCATGCTGTTCTTGATGTCCACGTCGTCGTTGCCCACTTGCGGGTTCCACACCATGTCGACGCAGTAGACGACAGGGCCGCGCATCAGGGCGTAGGGGATGTTGCGGGTGGGATGCTCGCGATACATGATCTCGCCGTCCTTCAGGTAGTATTTCTCATAGTCGGCGTGATGCTCGCGCCTCACCCACCGCAGGGGCATGGGCAGGTGCACCTCCACCTTGTCGCCAGCCTTCCAGGCGCGCTTCAGCGCACAGTAGGAGCCTGCGCGCACGCCTTCCACGGCCTTGCCGTTGACGCTGACCGATGGTGCCTCGCACCAGGAGGGTATGCGCACGTTGAGCGTCTTGCCCTTACACTTGTTGACAGTGATCACCACCGTCTCACCCGTCGGATAGTCGCCGCCGACCGTGAAGTCGACATCGCCATCCTTGTATCCCGACGGGAGCAACTGGTTGACATAGAACTGCTTCCCCTTCTGCGCGTAGAAGAACGTGGGCAACAGCGAGATGATGCGGTGGCCGCTGGCCGTGCAGCAGTCGGGTCCGTGGAAGTAGCCGTTGGGCTTGGTGCCATTGGGCGCCGTGTGGTAGCGGCAGGTGCCCGTGAGCGCGTCCTGCGCCGCAAACATGTGGTTGAGCATCAGCTTCTCGATGGCGTCGGCATACTTGACGTCGCCCGTGAGCTGCAGCAACATCTGCGTGAGCTGCATCCACGACATGGTGGCGCAGGTCTCGATGATGTTGCCCGTGAGGGGCTTGGTGTAGCCCTTCTCATAGTGCTCGGCCACGCTCACGCCGCCGGTGACATACATCTGGTGCTCGTGGATATAGTTCCACGCGCCCACCACCTTGTCGAGCAGCGACTTGTCGCCCGTGACCTGATAGAGGCGCAGGAAGCCCATGAAGTTCATCTGGAACGTATGGGCGTGCACATAAGGTTGCAGCTCCGAGATTTCCAGTTTTCCCGCGGCCACGCTGTCCAGCCGTGAGAACGCGTCCCAGCCGCTCCACTTGTCGATATTGCCGACCACCCACTTCGACCAGTCGAGGTAACGCTTGTCGCGCGTGAGGGTGTAAAGGCGCGTCATGGGATCGCACAGCAGGGTGCCCTCCCAAGAGTAGTGGACGGAATGGCCCGCAAAGTCGGAGTGGCCGTTGAGCACCTTGTGGCGGTTGTCGGGCGCATGGAGGCCCGACGGCCAGAACTCCAGTTTGCCGGGCCCGAAGTAGCGCACGAAATAGTCGGCCAACTTCTTGGCGGCCTGCAACGGACGCTCATCGCCCGTCTCCTCATAGACGGTCTCCAGGGCGTGGAAGACGAAGTAGAGCTCATAGGGGTCCATGCCACGGATGGGCCGCTTGTCGGAGCGATAGCTCTTGGCCGTGGCGCCCAGGTAGCCGCCTGGCTCCTGCGAGCCGATGATGCGGTCGAGCACCCGCTCAGCCTTGGCAAGCAACTGCTTGTCGCCGCTCTGTATGGCGGAAAGGTAAGCCGACTCAAGCCACTTGCCGTGTTGCTCGGCCTTCGTCCAGTCCCAAGCGGTCTGCTTGCGGTCGACGATGAAGTCGACATACTTGTCTATCGGGAAGTTTTCCAGGTAGACCTCGCGGTTGAGGCGCATACGGTCGCCGAAGAAGCCTTTCACGTTCGCCACGTTGGAGATGCGCACGGCGTCTTCCACCATGCCCACCTTCTTGGACGGACGGTTGCCGGCAAGCACCGGCATGGGCAAGAGCATGGCAATGGCCAAGGCAAGGATTTGTTTTTTCATCATGAACATTGTCTGTTTTTAATTTAGGTGGGTTCTATAAATTAGCTTTGTCAGATTTTGAGGCTCTTT
>DAIOEQ010000157.1:0-5685 GCA_036746215.1 Prevotella sp. | reverse complement strand
TTCTCTTGTGCTCAGTGAGATTCTCTTATCCCGAACGGGGACAAAACAGTGGAAGCGTCAAATGAAACGTAAATAAATGGCATTAGGAAACGCTTTTGGTTCCGCTTGATTTGCTTTTTACAAATATATTGTGTAACTTTACATCATGAAAGGAGCGCCCAAGCAACGAGGCGTCCGGTAAAGACATACACACATGGAACTTGACAACTTCCTTGCCGGACTGAAGCGGCAAGATTACCGACATGACGCCAAGCCGTCAAAGCGCACCGCGCGCAACATCTTTTTCATGGTAGACCGCAAGGCTGACGGGACCCTTTGGGTGAACGTTGTCGACGACAAGATGAGACCCGTCGACGCCGACTATCGCGACTTGAGTGGCGAGGCGTCTGTAGTCCTTCGAAGCATTGCGCACATTCGCGAGCGCGACTTGTTTCGTGTGGAGTGGGGGACGGAGAGCGTCGACACAGGCGCTGTGAGCTTGAGCGAGCATCAGCAACTGGTCTACCAACTCATCAGGTGTGGCAACCTCGTGTTCTCCGATGGCAAGCCCATCCATGTGAGCCAAGAGAGCGCACGGGTCACGCTGCAGCTCAATCCGCAAACGAAAGGCAAGAAAACCCTGTTGCAACCCGTGTTGTCGATCGCCCCAGCCGACGGAGATGCCCCGAAAGACGCTGAGCCCTTGTTTCTCTCCGACTGTTTCGCCCTTGCCGACCACGTCCTGTATCCGATAGCTCCACTTGGCGACAATTACGCCCAGCTGAAGTTTTTCCTCTCTCCCATAGACAGCGCCATGGTGCAAGAGTACCTGTCGGTGCTCTACTCCTACTTGGACAACATCGAGGTCAGCTATGCCGACTACACCGTCGAGCGGCAGGAACAGGAGGTCAAGCCTCGCCCCACGCTGCTCTTCGAGAAGGTGGACGCCGACCACACGCTTTACATGCGCCTCGTGGAGCAGCTCAAGGGGCTGTCGGTCGACTTCATGAACCGCTTCAACGTGAGCGCCATAGCGACGCTCGCCGACGCTCACCGCATCATTGTGCGGCGTGTGGCCAACCTGCGGCTTGAGGAGTTCGCCGACTCTTTGCGACAGCAAATCACGAAACACGCCCCAAGCCGTGAGGCCGCCAAGCAGGTCTACTGCGATGATGACTACCTGTTCATCATTCCCGAGGCTGTGGCCGCCCCTTTTCTGCTGTCCACCTTGCCACAGCTGCTGAGCGATTATCAGCTCATCGGCGCCGACAAGTTGCGCGACTACAAGGTTCGTCCCATCATGCCCAAACTGAAGGTGAACCTCTCGTCGGGCATCGATTTCCTGGAGGGCGAGGCCAACGTGGAGCTCGACGGAGAACAGTTCACGCTCGGCCAACTGCTGGCGCAGTACACCAAGAAACGCTACGTGGAACTGTCTGACGGCAACCGAGCCATCATCGATGACGGATACATGCGCCGCTTGAAACGCATCTTCTCACGCCGGAAGGGCAAGGACGGCGGTGTCAAGGTCTCGTTCTTCGACCTGCCCGAAATCGAGGACCTGCTCAACCACCAACTGGAGGGCGAAGTCTTCCGCCATCACCGTGAGGTCTACGAGGGTTTCAACGCCCTGGCCAAGCAGAAACTCAGGACCCCTAAGTTGAAAGCTTCGTTGCGTCCCTACCAGCAAGAGGGAATCAAGTGGATGAAGTATCTCTACGACAACAACCTCGGTGGCTGTCTCGCCGATGACATGGGATTGGGAAAGACGGTGCAGACCATCGGCCTGCTGACGCTCGTCTACCCCAAGGCGAAGAAGCCCACCGTCATCGTCATGCCACGTAGCCTGCTCTTCAACTGGCAGAACGAGTTGCAACGGTTTGCGCCACAACTGTCCGTCTACACTTACTACGCGGGTGAGCGCGACCTCGACGCCGCCATGAAGCACCAGGTCATCCTCACCACCTACGCGCTCATACGCAACGACATCGACCAGCTGCGCAAACGCAGCTTCCACATGGCCATCCTCGATGAGAGCCAAAACATCAAGAACACCGCCTCGCAGACCACGCAGGCCACTCTCTTGCTGAAAGCCGACCATCGCCTGGCGCTCAGCGGAACACCCATCGAGAACAACCTTACGGAACTCTACTCGCTGTTTCGCTTCCTCAATCCCACAATGTTCGGAACGGCCGAAGACTTCAACACGCGTTACGCCTATCCCATCCAGCGCGACGACGACAAGGACGCCATGTCCTCCCTCCGCCGCAAGATATTCCCCTTCATGCTCCGTCGCCTGAAGCGCGACGTGCTCAAGGACCTGCCCGACCGCATCGAGCAGACGCTCTATGTGGAGATGTCGCCCGAGCAGGCCGACTTCTACGAGCGCCGCCGGCAATACTACTACGAACAGGTGCGCAAGACCATCGCCGTGGAGGGCGTGCAGAAGTCGCAGTTTGTCATGTTCCAAGCGCTCAGCGAACTTCGCCGTATCGCCTCCGTCCCCGAGAGCCTGAGCGACGGGATGATCGCCTCGCCCAAGCTCGAACAACTCATGGACGCCGTGGAAGATGCGGTGGAGAACGGCCACAAGGTAGTGGTGTTCTTCAACTTCATAGCCGGACTGGAGCTGGCAGGAGAGCGGCTTGAGCAGTCGGGCGTCGACTTCTGCTCGATGACCGGCTCCACGCGCGACCGCCGCAGCATCGTGGAACGTTTCCAGAACGACGCTGGTTGCCGCGTGATGCTCATGACACTGAAGACGGGTGGTGTGGGCCTCAATCTGACCGCCGCCGACACGGTGTTCATCTTTGAGCCATGGTGGAACAAGGCAGCCGAGGAGCAGGCCATCAACCGCCTGCACCGCTTCGGCCAGAAAGCCAATGTGCTGAGCTACTCGCTCATCACGAGGTCTACCATCGAAGAGAAGATACAACTCCTGCAACAGCAGAAAGCCGACCTCTTCGACGGGCTCATCAGCGCCGACGCCTCTTCGACCAAGCACCTGTCGGAGGAAGACATACAGTATATCCTCGGATAAGCCCGCTTGCTCGTCCCCTTCACCTCCCTAAACGCACGACTATGACAAAGCAATTAACACAGAACACAAAAGAACTGGAACAAACAGGCCTTCCAGTCCGCCTCCTGCACAGGCCAACTCTCCCGGAGAAAAGTTCCGTTGCCAACAAGTTGGAGTTTGCGACCAAGGATGTCCTGCAATCCAAGGCCATGCCGTTCCTGGCACTCCTGAGAAAATATCGGTTCACGTTCGACAAATCGGATACCCCCATCGAAGAACCGGAAATCATCAGCAAGTTTCGCTCGTCACGAAACCAACCCAAGGGTGAATGGCTGAAACTGCTGACCTTGTTCTACGCCCCGGCCAATTATGCCATCATCTTCGAAGGCATGGCCAAGAACGAGATGACCCTTTGGCGTGAGGTGTTGCGCAACCGTTTTGTCGCAGATAGCGATGTGGAGAAAATCATGGGGTGCGAATGCTTCAAGAATTACCATTGGGGAAACAGGCATGTTCTTACCGCCCCGCTCGGCTTCTTCTTTGGTGAAACATACCATAAGGCTGATGCCGACAAGGAAGGACAATATCGCAACATGGACACTTTCATCTATGCCGACTCGATATTCACAAAGGAACTGCTCCAAAAGTTTTTTCCCGAGCAGGCCACCCTGCGCGGCTATGACACCTTGCCCAGCGCTGCCAATCTCAAGTGTTACAATGGTGAGAACACCATTCTCATCAAGCTCCCTGTCTTGGCTTCGCTATATGAAAGCAACCAACTGCCCCACATCATGGGCAAGCAAACCGCCAGCGTGGCGAAAAAGGCCCAAAAGGCACTTATGCTGCCCGATTTCTTCAATACCAACTCCGACAGCAAGCAGGCACCGCTCAGCACATTCCTGTTAATCAACTATTACATTTTCTTCCGCGCATACATGGGGCGGAAGAAAATGCCGAGCGAACCCGCTGAGTTGATCAAGCGTCTCCTCGAAGAGACTTTTCTGCAAAATCCCTACAACGACTACACGCTGTCAGTGCTGTTGCCATACCTCAAGGGCATCAAGAAAAGCAAGCTCGAGCCAAACAACTACATCTATGTGGTCTGCGTCCTGCTCAACCTCCTACGCGATCACCACGACAAGAACTGGCTGGCCATTGACCAACTCATCATGGGCGTGCGCACATCCCACGATCATGCGGACAATTATTTCGAGCTTATCTCGCCATACTTTATCGATGACATGGACCTTCGCAACGAGTTCACAGAGGACAAGGGAGAAAGCCATTACATCCATCTTGGCAACATCGTGCGCCAGCTATCCGAGCCTTTTGCCAAGGCGGTGTTTTTCGCCCTTTCCGCCTTCGGCATCGTGGAAGTGGCCTATCGTGACCCACAGGCGGGCGACACCTCGCCTTACGACGGGCTGCAGTATGTGCGGCTGACAGAGCTGGGCAAGTTTGCCTTCGGCTTGACCGAGAGCTATGAGCCGCAGCTAAGCCAAGACCAATCGCCAGTCTTCGAGCTCGACGACCAACGGCTGATCATCAAGGTGGTCAATGAGACGTCACCCCTTGTCACGCTTCTTCCAGACTACGCCGAACGCATCACGCCCACGCTCTACAGCGTGAGCTATAGGTCGTTTCTCAGCAACTGCTCCCAGCGCGCCGACGTCGAGCAGAAGGTGAAGATGTTCAGGCGATATATCGGTAGGAAGCAATCGTCCGTGTGGAAACAGTTCATGGCCGATGTGGTGAAACATTGCAACCCCTTCGGCATACCAGAGGACAAATACATCATCCTCACCATTCCACACGATGACACCGAGCTGCAGCGGCTCGTGCTCAGCAACCCCTCCGTGCGCCGCTACGTGCTAAAGGCCGAAAACTACATGTTGCTTGTGAAGGAAAGTGACAAGGCCAAGCTGGCGAATGCGATGAGAAAGCTCGGCTACGTGCTCTGACAAGGCGAAAGCACAAGCTATGATTGATTAGTATCCACCACAACATCATTTGGACACACCTATGATAATAGACGAAATCATCAAGTACAATGAACGGTTCGTGGCCGAGAAAGGCTACGAAAAGTATCTCACGAGTAAGTATCCTGACAAGAAGCTGGCCATACTCTCATGCATGGACACCCGGTTGACCGAGCTTCTCCCCGCGGCCCTGGGGCTGAAGAACGGCGACGCCAAGCTGATCAAGAACGCGGGCGGCCTGGTCATCAGTCCGTTCGACTCCGCCATGCGCAGCCTGCTGGTCGCCATCTATGAGCTGGGTGTGGAGGAAATCATGGTCGTGGCCCACTCCCAGTGTGGCGCTTGCCACATGAACGGATCCGAGATGAAGGAACTGATGGTGAAACGGGGCATCCGGAAGGATGTCATCGACACCATCGGACGGTGTGGCGTGGACCTTGACCACTGGCTTGAGGGCTTCCACGACACAGAGGACTCCGTGCGCCACACGGTCAGCACCATACGCCACCACCCGCTTGTGCCAGAGGACGTCAACTTGCACGGCTTCATCATCGACTCGCAGACAGGCAAGCTGACCAAAGTGATTTGAGGTGGGTTCTATAAATTAGCTTTGCCAGATTTTGAGGCTCTTTTTGAGGTCATAGTGTCAGTGAGTGAGGGAGTATAGCGGGCTATATGACCGAGCGAACTGGCGCTATGAACCAAAAA
>DAIOEQ010000156.1:4532-5705 GCA_036746215.1 Prevotella sp. | reverse complement strand
GGCCATCCTGCAGTATGTGGTCAAGCAGCCCCTGCAGTTGCTCGAGGTCGCTGAGAAGTACGACATCAAGGCCAACCTCGACGGCGGTGGTTTCACCGGCCAGAGCCAGGCCCTCCGCCTCGCCATCGCACGTGCGCTGGTGAAGATCAACGCTGAAGACAAGAAGAACCTCAAGGACCACGGCTTCCTGACGCGTGACAGCCGTGCCGTCGAGCGTAAGAAGCCCGGTCAGCCCAAGGCTCGCCGTCACTTCCAGTTCAGTAAGCGTTAAGGTCTCTCCGGTCTCCTGCCACGGGAGACGAGAGATACGTTTAGCATCCAAACAGGCAGGACTCTTCGCCGCTTAAGCGAGGCTACCCGTCTGCTGGTTCTAAGCTACGGCCAAAAGGCCCGTTACGCTGGGGGCACAAAGTCCCGGCTAACAAGAATTAAAAGGAAAGTAAACAATTTAAAATCAAGCAAAAATGTCAAGAACAAACTTTGACCAGTTGCTTCAGGCAGGTTGCCATTTCGGCCACCTGAAGCGCAAGTGGAACCCCGCCATGGCTCCTTACATCTTCATGGAGCGCAACGGCATTCATATCATCGACCTCAACAAGACAGTGGCCAAGATCGACGAGGCCGCTGAGGCTCTCAAGGGCATTGCCAAGAGTGGCAAGAAGATCCTGTTCGTCGCTACTAAAAAACAGGCCAAGGACATCGTAGCCGAAAAGGCTGCCTCTGTCAACATGCCTTACGTCATCGAGCGTTGGCCGGGCGGCATGCTCACCAACTTCCCCACCATCCGTAAGGCTGTCAAGAAAATGACGAACATTGACAAGTTGATGAATGACGGCACTTTCTCGAACCTCTCAAAGCGCGAGCTGCTGCAGATCACGCGCCAGCGCGCCAAGCTCGAGAAGAACCTCGGTTCCATCGCTGACCTCACCCGTCTGCCGTCTGCCCTCTTCGTGGTGGACGTCATGAAGGAGCACATCGCTGTCAAGGAGGCCAACCGTCTGGGCATCCCCGTGTTCGCCATCGTCGACACCAACTCTGATCCCAGCAATGTCGACTACATGATTCCCGCCAACGACGATGCCAAGGACTCTGTGGAGGTCATCCTCGACGCTGTCTGCGGTGCCATCGCTGAGGGTCTGGAGGAGCGCAAGGCCGAGAAGGCCGACGAGAAGG
>DAIOEQ010000156.1:0-4522 GCA_036746215.1 Prevotella sp. | reverse complement strand
CGCGCCCGTCGCGAGGAGACTCCCGCCACTGAGGCCGCTCCCGCCGCTGAGGAGGCCGCTCCCGCTGCCGAGTAATCAAAGCGTTAACACATCAAACTTTTAAAAGTATAATATCATTATGGCTGTTACAATTGAAGACATCAAGAAGCTTCGCACAATGACCGGTGCAGGCATGAAGGACTGCAAGAAGGCTCTCACCGAGGCTGATGGTGATATCAAGAAGGCTGTGGAGCTCGTTCGTGAGCGTGGTTTGGCCATTGCCGCCAAGCGCTCTGACCGCACCACTTCCAATGGTTGCGTGCTCGTGAAGAACGAGAATGGCTTCGCCGCCATGATCGGCTTGAAGTGCGAGACTGACTTCGTCGCCAACGGCGCCGACTACATCAAGCTCACACAGGACATCCTCGACGCTGCCATCGCCGCCAAGGCGCACACCTTGGACGAGGTGAAGGAGCTGACCGTCAGCTACGACGGCGAGACCGTGAAGGTGGCCGACGCTGTCACACGCCGCTCTGGCGTCGTGGGCGAGAAGATGGAGCTCGACGGCTACAACGTGCTCGAGGGCGACAACATCTACACCTATGACCACATGGGTCGTCACACGCTCTGCACCATGGTGCAGCTCTCCGCTGCCAACGAGGACGCCGGTCACAAGGTGGCCATGCAGGTCGCTGCCATGAAGCCCGTGGCGCTCGACGAGGCCAGCGTGCCCCAGAACGTCAAGGACGAGGAGCTCAAGGTGGCCATCGAGAAGACCAAGGAGGAGCAGATCCAGCGCCAGGTCAACGTGGCACTGAAGAAGGCTGGCATCAACGCCAACCTCGTCGACTCTGAGGATCACATCGCCTCTAACGTGACCAAGGGATGGCTCACGCAGGAGGACGCCGACAAGGCTCGTGAGATCATCAAGACTGTCGGTGCCGAGGCTGCCGGCAAGCTCAACGAGAACATGATCCAGAACATCGCCAAGGGCCGTATGGCCAAGTTCTACAAGGAGAACTGCTTGGTCGACCAGGAGTTCCAGTTCGAGGAGGGCGACAAGAAGAACGTTGCGCAGTGGCTCGACGCTCAGGCCAAGGGCTTGAAGGTCGTGGCTTACAAGCGCTATACGCTCGCTGCCGACTAAACTTTAGGTTTACATCAATAATAATGGGGAACCATGGAAGACGCGGTCTTCCGCGGTTCCCCATGTCGTTTTCTCTCACCTGATATCATATGTTGAAACTGTTGGGCAGATGGCTGCCTTTCTTTGTTTTGTCGCTTTTGCCTACGCTGGCCCTGGCCCAGCGCCCGGTGTTCGGCAAGATGTCGCCACTCGTCAGGCAGGCGTGGCTGGCGCAGCAACGGGGGCTTGGCGCGTCGGCCAAAAGCAAGGCGGCACAGCGTGGAGCGTCTGCAGAGGCGTCGGTCATGGCCTTTGTCAAGCTGACGGAGCCTGATGCCGAGGTCCTTAGGCGACAGGACGCGCGCGTGCTCGACCAGCGAGGCGCGTTGTTTGTGGCCGACATTCCCCTGCGCTCGTTGGGAAACCTGTCACGAGACAGTCGCGTCGTGCGCCTGGAGGCAGGCCAGCGAGCCTCTGTCCTCATGGACACCACGACGACTCTTGTCGACGCCACACCGGCCCAGCAGTTGCTCCGCTTGCCGCAGGCTTACACCGGGCGAGGCGTGGTGGTGGGCGTGCAGGACATCGGTTTCGACCTCACACATCCCAATTTCTTCTCTTCCGACATGGCCGACTATCGCATCAAGGCCCTCTGGGACCAGCTCTCCACCGACACGTTACACACCACCCTGCCCGTGGGACGCGACTATGTGGGACGCGACAGCCTGTTGGCCCTGGGCTGTCCGCGCGACGGCTTGCGCCAGACGCATGGCACGCACACGGCGGGCATAGCCGCGGGGAGCGGGGCGGAAGGCGACGACACGCTGTCGCCTTACCGGGGCGTGGCCTGGGAGAGTGACTTGTGCCTGGTGTGCAACGCCACGACCGATGACATCGCGCTCATCGACCCCAAAGACTATTACAAGTACACCTACGCCCTCGACGCACTCGGCTTCAAGTACATCTTCGATTATGCCGACCGCGTGGGCAAGCCTTGTGTCATCAATTTCAGTGAGGGCTCACGGCAAGATTTCCAGGGATACGACCAACTCTATTATGAGATGCTCGACTCCTTGACCGGACCTGGACATGTCATCGTTTCGTCGGCCGGCAACGACGGGCAGGCCATCAACTATCTCCACAAGCCCGCGGGACGGCCGTCGGCGGGGCTCTTCTGCGGCAGCAACTTGCAAAACGCGGGCTTCACCACCAAGACCCAGGGCCATGTGGATGATTTCTCGCTGCGCATCTCGGTCTACTCGCGTGCCGACCGGCCACAGGTGGTTGACATTCCGCTCTCGCGTGTGCTGGCGACTCACGACTCCACGCTTGTCGACACCGTGTCCATTGGCGATTACCAATACGTCATCGCCGCCACGGCTTACCCCTCTTGTTATGATGCCGAGCAGGTGGTGTGCGACTGGGATATCGTCACCTTGGCCCACATCTTCAGCAAGTGCTACCCTGTCTCCGTGCAACTCATGGGCCAGGAGGCCGACGCCGAGCTCTATCCTGTCACTGGATGGCTCTACCACAGCAGCCTCGACGACAGTCTCGCCGACGGCGACAACACCCACAGCATCAACTCACCGGCGAGCGCGCCATCGGTCATTTGTGTCGGCGCGACGGGCTACAGGACGCAGTTTCTCAATTATCTTGGCCAGCAGATGGTCTACGATAATGGGCGGGGAGGCGTCCGAACACCATTCTCCGGCGTGGGGCCCACCTTCGACGGGCGCATCAAACCCGACGTGATGGCTCCCGGACAAAACATCATTTCGTCGTACAGCAGCTTCTATTTGGACAATAATCCCGACGCGAGCGACATCCGGTCGGATGTGCGCCACTTCGAGCACAACGGGCGCACCTACGCTTGGAATAGCAACGGTGGCACCTCCATGTCCTCGCCTGTTGTAGCTGGGGCCATAGCCTTGTGGCTGCAGGCCGATCCCACATTGTCGCCAGCCGACTGTCTCAGCGTCTTGGCCAAGACTTGCCGCCACTATGATCCCACGCTCTCTTATCCCAACAATCTCTATGGTTACGGTGAGATTGACGTCACGGCGGGCCTCGAGGAGGTGTTGCGCAGGCAGGCGGCAGGCATCGGCAACGCACCCGTCAGGAGAGACACGGCCCGCATCCATACCATCGACGGGCGCTTCGTGGGGACCGACGGCACGCGGCTTGCGCCAGGACTGTACATCCGAGACGGCAGGAAGTTTGTCGTCAGATAACTTTATACGCAACCTTTTCAGTTACCAATTATGAAGATTTTCGCCATCGGCATGAACTATGCCCTGCACAATAAAGCGCTTCATGGCACGTTATCTAAGCCAGAGGAGCCAGTCATTTTCCTCAAGGCCGACACCGCTTTGCTCAAGGACCACAAGCCGTTCTTCATCCCAGACCACATGGGGAGCATCGAGTATGAGGCCGAGGTCGTGGTGCGCATCTGTCGGCTGGGAAAGAACATTCCACAGCGCTTTGCCCATCGCTACTACGACGCCTATACGGTCGGCGTCGACTTCACGGCCCGTGAGATGCAGCGCAGGCTCGCGGCAGAGGGAAAGCCGTGGGACATCGCCAAGGGATTCGACGGTGCGGCCTGCATCGGCGAATGGGTGCCGAAAGAAAAACTGCCCGACATCCAGCGTTTGCGCTTCCGTCTTGACATCAACGGCGTGGAGGTACAGCAGGGCTACACGGGCGACATGTTCTACAAGGTCGATGAGATCATTGCCTACATCAGCCAGTTCTATACCCTGAAGACGGGTGACATCCTCTACACGGGAACGCCGACCGGAGTTGGCCCCGTGCACATCGACGACCACATTGAGGGCTTCATCGAGGAGCGTAAGGTGCTCGACTTCAATTGCAAGTGAGCCCCATGGCCGACACGGAAGGCCGCGGCTCGATGAGCTGAGTGTCTTCCACACGCTGCGGACGGAGCGTCCGCCCACAAGAGGCGATAAGCCTCTATGAGGTCGCGGAGGTGACAGCTTCCCTTTGGCGACACGTGGCGGCGACGCCACACCTTGTGGTTTTCCATATCAACAGACAAAACATGAAACAAAGACGAATACTTGTTCTACTCCTGTCGCTCCTGGTGAGCCTGACCGTTTCAGCGCAACGGTTTTTCAACCTGACGTCCGACGAGGTCAGCGTCGACTCCATGTTGCCCCAGTTCACTTACTCGGTGCCCTTGGAGGGGGCTTTCTCCGACTCCGTTTACACATCGACCATCCTTTACCCGGAGTTCATCGACATGACGCAGGAGGACATAGCCCGTTACCATAGCTTGTCTGCCGACTCGCTGCCGGTGCTTCCTCACGTGGAGCAACACCTCGTGCTCAGTCGTAAGAAAGGCTCGCTTGAGGTGGGCTTCTGCCCCTTGGTCTATCGTGATGGGCGCTACCA
>DAIOEQ010000155.1:3070-5765 GCA_036746215.1 Prevotella sp. | reverse complement strand
CCTTTCAACCAACAGAAACTCGTCATGCCAAAAATACCGACCATCACCAAAAACCTGCTCATCATCAACGTGCTGCTCTTCTTGGCCACCGAGGTGCTTGGGCCGGCCACGGGCGTGAACCTCACGTCGCTCTTGGGTCTCCACTTCTTTGAGGCTCCCGACTTCCGCACCTACCAGCTCGTCACCTACATGTTTATGCATGGCGGGTTCACCCACATTTTCTTCAACATGTTCATGTTGTGGATGTTCGGTTCGGTCATGGAGAGGGTGTGGGGGCCGAAGCGATACCTTTTTTATTACATTTTCTGTGGCGTGGGCGCGGGTCTTTGCCAGGAGCTTGCCCAGTATGTCCAGTATGTGAGCAGCGATTTGGCCAACTACCAGATGGTCAACACCGGGGCGGCACTCGTTCCCGTCAGCCAATACCTCAACCAGTGGACCACCGTGGGCGCCTCGGGTGCCCTCTACGCGCTGTTGTTGGCCTTTGGCATGATGTTTCCCAACGAGCGGATGTTCATCATCCCCATTCCCTTCCCCATCAAGGCCAAGTGGATGGTCATCGGTTCCATCGCCGTGGAGTTCCTCCTGGCTCAGACCAACGGGGGCGACGGCGTGGCGCACATGGCGCACCTCGGGGGCATGGCCTTCGGCTTCCTGCTCATCCTCTACTGGCGGCGGCAGGCCGGCGGGGGCTACCAGCGGAGCCGCGGCACCCAGTTTTTCAGCAACTTGCAGCAGCGTTGGCGCAACAGCCGGGCCAGCCGTGACAGCCAGCGCGGCAGCCACACGGGCAACGCCGACTGGGACTACAACACCCGCAAGCGCGCCTCGCAGGAAGAGATAGACCGCATACTCGACAAAATCAGGAAAAGCGGATACGACAGCCTCACAAGGGCCGAGAAGCAAACGCTTTTCGACCAAAGCAAACATGATCGCTAAAATCAAGAGATTCACACTGCAAGTCATCGCCGGGGCCAACGCCGTGACCATCCTGCTCATGCTCATCGTGGGCTACAGCGGCCACATCGACCCCGCCGACCACCCCCTGTTGGCCAACGCCGGGCTCGTCTTCCCCGCGTTTGTCGCCGTCAACGCGGCCTTCCTCGTCTTCTGGGTCCTCTTCAAGCTCAAGGGCGTCATCATTCCTTTCGTGGGCTACATCCTTTGTTATGGGCCCATGAGAACCTACATGCCCGTCAACATCCCGCACGACCCGCCCGTGGGCGCCATCAAGGTGCTGTCCTACAACACGGAGGGCTACCACAGCATGCGCTCCGGCAACGCGACCACTTTCTCCCAGGACTCCATCGCCTCCTACATCCTCCACAGCGGAGCCGACATCGTGTGCGTGCAGGAGGGCGGCCACTTCCTGCCCTTCGACAGCACCTTCCGCAAGCGCTATCCCTACATCGTGGAGGAATCCAAGGCGCCCAGCGGCGACGTCATCGCCCTCTACAGCCGCTTCCCCATACGCCGCTCGCAGGTCATCGACTACCCCTCGCAGGGCAACATGAGCGTGGCCTTCTACCTCAACGTCAACGGGCAGAAGGTGCTCGTCGTCAACAACCACCTGGAGACCAACGCCCTCGACAAGGACGACAAGACGGGCTTCGGCGACCTCATCAAGGGCGACCTCGACAAGGACATGGCGCGCGCCGAGTCGTCGCGCCTCATCGACAAGCTCGGACTGGCCTCGCGCAAGCGGGCGCCGCAAGCCGAGGCCGTGGCGAGATACATTGCCAACCACCGCACGGGCCACCGTGTCATCGTCTGCGGCGACTTCAACGAGAACCCGCTCGGCTACGCCCACACGCGCATCGGCGAAGGCCTCACCGACTGCTACGCCGCCACCGCCAACGGCATCGGACGGTCTTACAACCAAAGCCACATGTATGTGCGCATCGACCACATGTTCTGCTCCGACGACATCACGCCCTACGCCTGCGCCGTCGACAGCCGCATCAAGGCCAGCGACCACAACCCCATCTACTGCTGGCTCAAGTTTGGTAGGAAAATCTAAAAAGGAATACCTCCTTGACTTGTCATCTCTTTTCTGAAAAAAGACGTCTCTCCGCAGGGACGCGTTTAGCGGACGAAAAGAGGGTAGGGGCTGTGTGGGTGGTGGGCGAAAGGCCCGAAAACGCGGCAGGTGAGCCTACAGGGCCGGGCATTGGATAGCTATCGCGTCGCGTCGGCTAACCGGAGCGGCTTCGATAGGCCGTGAAAGGAGGCGCGATCCGGCATCTATTGAGCCACGATAAGGCATCTTTTTCCAACTTTTGGGATTGACAGGGCAAGCTGAAAGGGCGGAAATCCATACAATGTCTTGATTTACAAAAGATTACGCAAACGTTGAAAAATAGCGCGTATTTGCGGGCGACAATCCTCGCGCTGGCCGCGAAGCCATTCTCAGAAGACCTTTTGTCCTAATGTTTCGCACCATTGTCGAGTGACACGCCAACGTCTGTTTTTTCAGCGCCACCGCCATACTGCGCCACCGTGAAACAGTGCGGAAAACAGGAATGGCCGTACCCCCAATAACAAGGCAATCGCCATTGCGCGGAAGAGGATGATAGAGATGAGACAACATCATGCGCGAGAAAATTTGGAGTGAAAAACTAAAAATGAAATAATAAACACCTATAAATTTCTCAAAAAGAAGGAAAATTAGTATCTTTGCACATCTTATAGATGT
>DAIOEQ010000155.1:0-3060 GCA_036746215.1 Prevotella sp. | reverse complement strand
AATTAGATTGAAATAATGAATAAACAAATAACTAACAAAATGCGAAACAAAGGAATTGTAATTGTAACAGCCGTCTTACTGACGCTTACATGCCTCTTCTATTTGTCGTTCCCGATTGCCACAAGCTATTATGACAATCAGGCAGCCAAGCTCAAGGATCCCATCGATCAGCAGAACTACAAGGATTCCGTGAAGTACCTTGGCATCTACGACTACCAGAAGTGTCTGCAAACGCAGATCGGTCTCGGACTGGACCTGAAAGGCGGAATGAACGTGGTGCTGGAAATCTCAGTGCCCGACGTGGTCGACATGCTCGCTGACCACAAGACCGACCCGGCATTCGTCAAGTCGATGAACGAGGCCCGCAAGGAAATGGAAGCCGGCAAGAGCGACTTCATCTCTCTCTTCATCGACGCTTACCACAAGAACGCGCCCGGCCACAACCTCGCCGAGGTCTTCGCCACACAGCAACTGCAGGGCAAGGTGTCGCCCACCAGCACCGACAGCGAGGTGGAGAAGGCACTGCGCGCGGAGGTGAGCTCGGCCATCGACAACTCCTTCAATGTCGTTCGCACACGTATCGACCAGTTTGGTGTCGTGCAGCCCAACATCCAGCGCATCCAAGGCGCCGAGGGCCGCATCATGGTGGAGATGCCTGGCATCAAGGAGCCCGAGCGCATGCGCAAGCTCCTGCAGGGCAGCGCCAACCTCGAGTTCTGGGAGACCTACAACGCCGACGAGATCATCCCTTACCTGCAACAGCTCGACCAGCGCCTGGCCAACGGCGACCAGGAGTCGGCTGCCAAGAAAGACTCCACCAAAGCCAAGGAAGAGAAGAAGGCTGAGCCCGCCAAGAAGCAGGCACAGCACAAGTTCATGATCAACAACGGCAAGAAGGGCGACAACATCAACACCACGCCCGACAGCGAGCTCGAGCAGGCCAAGAAGCAGCACCCGCTGCTCGCCATGCTGCAGACCACCGGCCAGGGCAGCCTCAGCCTCGTGGGCTACGCCAGCGCGCGCGACACCGCCGCCATCAACAAGGTCATCTACGGACAGGTGGCCAAGCAGGTGCTGCCCGCCGACCTCCGTCTGATGTGGAGCGCCAAGCCCACCGATAACATCCAGGCCAAGAACATCTATGAGCTCCACGCCCTGAAGGTCACCACGACCAACGGACGCGCTCCGCTCGAGGGTGACGTCATCACCGACGCCAGCGACCAGTTCAACCACATCACGGGCGCACCCGAGGTCTCCATGTCCATGAACGCTGAGGGCGCGCGCCGCTGGTCAGAGCTGACCAAGGCCAACATCGGCAAGGCCATCGCCATCGTCCTCGACGGCGTCGTCTACACCTCTCCCCGCATCCTCAACCAGATTGACGGCGGACAGAGCTCCATCACCGGCAACTTCACCATCGAGGACACCAAGGACCTGGCCAACACCTTGAAGTCGGGACGCATGCCCGCGCCCGCGCACATCGTGCAGGAGGAGGTCGTCGGTCCTACGCTCGGCGCGCAGTCCATCCAGCAGGGCGTCATCTCGTTTGCCATCGCCTTCGTGCTCCTGATCATCTACATGCTCGTGGTCTACAACATCATCCCCGGATCACTGGCTGTGTTGGCCCTCTTGCTCAACGTGTTCTTCACGCTCGGCATCCTGACCTCGTTCCAGGCGGCCCTCACCATGAGCGGTATCGCCGGTATGGTGCTGTCGCTCGGTACGGCCGTCGACGCCAACGTGCTTATCTATGAGCGCATCAAGGAGGAGCTCCGCGCCGGCAAGGACATGCGACTGGCCATCAACGCCGGCTACAGCAACGCCTTCTCGGCCATCTTCGACTCCAACTTGACGTCTGTCATCACGGGTGTCATCCTCTACCTCTTCGGCACAGGACCCATCCGCGGCTTCGCCACCACTTGGATCATCGGCATCGTCTGCTCGTTCTTCACAGCCGTCTACCTGACCCGCCTGGTCTACGACTACAAGATCAACCACGGCAAGTGGATGCACCTGAAGCTGTGGACCAGCGTCTCGCAGAACATGATGCAGGGCACCAACTTCAAGTTCATGTCCTCTTACAAGAAGAGCTTCACCATCGCCGTCATCGCCCTCGTGGTCTTCATCGTCAGCTTCGGCACACGCCACCTGGCGCAGAGCATCGATTTCACGGGTGGCCGCAACTACGTGGTGCAGTTTGAAAAGGCCACACAGCCTGAGCAGGTGCGCACCGTGCTGGAGAAGACCTTCCCCGGCTACACCACCAGCGCCATCTCGCTGGGCAACGACGGCCGCACCATCCGCATCTCCACCAACTACAAGATTGAGTCGACCGACACCAAGGTTGACGGACAGGTGGAGACCATGCTCTTCAATGGCCTGAAGGAGGCCGGCCTCGTCAGCCAGAAGAATGTGGAGACCTTCAAGAACCCGGACATCCGCCAGGGTGGCTCCATCATCAGCTCATCCAAGGTGGGACCGTCCATCGCCAAGGACGTGACGCGCAGCGCTATCATCAGCGTCATCATCGCCCTCGTGGCCATCTTCCTCTACATCCTGCTCCGTTTCCGCAATGTGGCCTTCTCGTTCGGTTCCACCATCGCCCTGGCCTTCGACGCTGTGACCGTCATCGGCTTCTTCTCGCTGCTGCAGGGCCTGCTGCCCTTCTCGCTCGAGGTTGACCAGACGTTCATCGGTGCCGTGCTGACCGTCATCGGCTACTCCATCAACGATAAGGTGGTGGTGTTCGACCGTATCCGTGAGAATCTGAAGCTCCATCCGAAAGAGGACCTGCAGAAGCTCTTCAACACCTCAGTCACCACGCTTGTCGTGTTGCTCTGCATCTTGTTCCTGGGCGGAAAGAGCATCCAGCCGTTCGCCTTCGCCATGACGCTGGGCGTGGTCTTCGGTACCCTCAGCTCCATCTTCCTCGCGTCGCCCATCGCCTACCTCGTGATGGGTCGCAAGATCAAGGAGCAGGCTGCCACCGCCACAGCGGAGGTGCAGCAAGCCTAACTGACATGGACATTTTCGTGACAGCCTTCACGTGAGGCTGTCACC
>DAIOEQ010000154.1:0-5777 GCA_036746215.1 Prevotella sp. | reverse complement strand
CCGTCGTCATGCCACTTGGCGGCATCGTCGGCGAAGAACACAATCTGTCCGCAGGCGGCGCCGGGAGAGGCGGGCAAGCCGCGTGTCAGGACGCGAGCTGAGGTCAGCGCCTCCTTGTCAAAGACAGGGTGAAGCAGCTCGTCGAGCTTGTTGGGCTCGCAACGCTCCAACGCGGTCTTCTCGTCGATGAGCCCCTCGTGGAGCAGGTCGATGGCAATCTTCACCATGGCCGTGCCCGTGCGCTTGCCGTTACGGGTCTGGAGGAACCACAGCTTGCCTTCCTGCACGGTGAACTCCATGTCCTGCATGTCGTGATAGTGCTTTTCGAGTTTGTCTTGCAGGGTGTTGAGCTGGTTGTAGAGCTCGGGCATGGCCTCCTCCATAGAGGGGAACTTCGTGGCGCGAATTTCCTCGGCGATGCCTTGCTGCTTGGCCCAGCGCAGCGAGCCATCCTTGGTGATCTGCTGTGGCGTGCGGATACCGGCCACCACATCCTCGCCCTGGGCGTTGATGAGGTACTCGCCGTTGAAGCGGTTCTCGCCCGTCGCGGCGTCACGGCTGAAGCACACGCCCGTGGCTGACGTGTCGCCCATGTTTCCGAAGACCATGGCCATGACCGTCACAGCCGTGCCCCACTCCTGTGGGATGCCTTCCATCTTGCGGTAGAGAATGGCGCGCTCGTTCATCCAACTGTCGAAGACGGCGCAGATGGCGCCCCACAATTGGTCGACGGGGTTCTCGGGGAAGTCGGAGCCAGTCTGCTCCTTGATGGCCTTCTTGAAGAGCGTCACGAGTTGCTTCAGCTCATCCACGTTCATCTCGTTGTCGAGGACGATGCCACGCTGGCTCTTCACCTTTTGGATGATGGCCTCAAAAGGATCGATGTCGTCCTTGTTGACAGGCTTCATGCCCAGCACCACGTCGCCATACATTTGCACGAAACGGCGGTAGCTATCGTAGGCGAAGCGCTCGTTGCCGGTCTTCTTGGCCAAGCCTTTCACCACCTCGTCGTTCAGTCCGAGGTTCAGGATGGTGTCCATCATGCCCGGCATGGAAGCGCGAGCGCCCGAACGCACGCTGACGAGCAATGGATTCTCTGCATCGCCAAACTTCAAGCCAATCAGCTCCTCCACATGCTTGATGCCATTGTGGACATCATCTTTCAGAAGGGCGACAACGGCGTCCTTGCCCTTTTCAAAATACTCATTGCACGTGTCGGTAGTGATGGTGAATCCTGGGGGGACAGGCACTCCGATAAGATTCATTTCAGCCAGGTTGGCACCCTTGCCACCCAGCAGGTTTCTCATGTCCGCACGACCTTCGGCCTTTCCGTTGCCGAAGAGATAGACTCTTTTTTCACTCATAGTTGATCAGGTAAAACTTATAGTTTGTAATTAATTTCAGTTTGCTCGGAATTGTTCAAATAGTTTTTGTTTTTGTCTGGGAGGTCGCCACGCTCGGAGATTGTAACTCTTGTTGGGGAACATTGGTGACCTCTCTTGTGCAAAGATAGTGTTTTTTATCAGTTGTGCAAAACATTCAGCCAAAAAAGTGCTATCTTGACATGACAAAAAAAATTGTTGGCGCAAACAACAATAATCTTGAAACTTTTTATGGTGATATTCAAATATAAATCACTATCTTTGCAACAAATATTGAATAGATGAGTAGAAGTCGCAAGCCATTACCTATTATAGAGAGTGCAACCATTGAGTCGGTGGCAGCCGAGGGAAAATGCCTTTTTCATCATGGCGAACAGGTGGTGTTCGTCCCTTTTTGTGTTCCGGGCGATGTCGCCGACATACAGATTGTGAAGAAGAAGCATCGTTACTGCGAGGGGCGCGTGGTGCGACTGATAGAGCCCAGCCCGGTGAGGGCTACCCCGAAGTGTGGGCATTTCGGCATCTGTGGTGGTTGCAAATGGCAAAACTTGCCTTATGAGGAGCAACTCAAGGCCAAGCAACAGCAGGTGCACGACCAGTTGACACGTATCGGAAAGGTGGAGCTGCCGACTTTCCGCCCCATTCTTGGCTCGGTCAAGGTGTGGGAGTATCGCAACAAGCTGGAGTTCGGATGTTGCGACAAGCGGTGGTTCACCAAGGAGGAACTGCAGGACGAGACGCTCGACCTCAGTGGTCAGGACAACTCGGCCATCGGATTCCATATCACAGGGGCTTTCGACAAGATATACCCCATTCGCAAGTGCTGGCTGATGGACGACCTCCACAACCAGATACGCAATGAGACGGAACGCTACGCCAAGGAGATTGGGATGACGTTTTATGACGTCCGGGCGCAGCATGGATTGTTGCGCAACTTGATGTTCCGTACCTCCAACACGGGCGAATGGATGCTGCTCATTCAGTTCCACTATGACGAGCCTGGAGACGAAGAGAAGGCGCAAATGTTGCTGCGGCACCTGGCTGACAGCTTCCCGCAAGTCACGTCGCTCATCTATGTGGACAACCAAAAGGGCAACGACACCATCGGCGACTTGGAACTGACGACCTTCAAGGGCACCGACTTCATCTATGAGACGATGGATGGCTTGCGCTTCAAGGTAGGCCCCAAGAGCTTCTACCAGACTAACACGGAACAAGCCTTCCATCTCTACAGCGTGGCGAGGGAATTCGCTCAGCTCACGGGAAAGGAACTGGTCTATGACCTTTACACGGGAACAGGGACCATCGCCAATTTTGTGGCGCGAAAAGCCCAGCACGTCATCGGCATCGAGTATGTGCCCGAAGCCATCGAGGACGCCAAGGTGAACAGCCGCATCAACGGCATTGAGAACACCGAGTTCTATGCCGGAGATATGAAGGACATCTTGACGGAAGACTTCATCAAGACGCATGGCAGGCCTGATGTCATCATCACCGACCCACCGCGCGCTGGAATGCATGCCGATGTGGTCAATGTCATCTTGAAGGCTGCGCCCAAGCGCATTGTCTACGTCAGTTGTAATCCCGCCACCCAAGCGAGAGACCTTGCGCTGATGGACGCCGACTACCGCGTGGCGGCCGTGCAGCCTGTGGATATGTTCCCTCACACGCCACACGTGGAGAATGTGGTGTTGCTCGAGGCGAAGAACGACAAAATGGAATAGCTTATGAGAAATCTATAACACATACACAAAGGGGGCTTGGCGCAGGGTTTCGCCAATGATTATTGGCCAAAGCGCTAAAGCCCACTGAGCTAACGGGGGGGGGCAACCTTAAAACTTCACTGTCCCTACGCTCACCTTCTTCAATTAGTATCAAACTTAATAATCTTGCAGTACATGAAATTTCTAATTGTAGCCCTCGATTACGCATTTGCCTTGGCAATGCTTCTTTTGTTCTTCATGTTGACGCCCTTCGGAGAGAATTGGCCTCCTTACGCCATTCGTCTTCTTTTTGTTTCGGGCTTCCTCGCCATGGGCTTGGCAGAAATGTTGTTTCCCGTGAACCTCGGACGCACATCCAACGACTCAGGATTGCTGTTCAGGAATGCGCTGGGCGTCTCTGCCACGTTCATCGTGGGTACCTACATCACTATGCGCATCATCGACCATCCGGGAGTTGACACGGGGCGGTGGCTCGCGATTATTGGTGTGGCCTTTTTCGTCGCTTTCTTTATATTCCGCTACATCGAGAAGCTCACGTTGATGCGCATGTGGTCGCGCGGCTACCATGTGGTGCGCATCATCGCCGTAGGCAATGGCGACCATTTCTTGCATGTTGTCAAGAGTCTCAAGAAAAATCCTGGGCAGGGATTTCGCGTCGTTGGTTGCTATACTGACGGAGAGTGCCCTGAAGGCATTCAGAAGTTGGGTACCACAGCCGACTGCTTTGGGTTCATCGGTGAGGGCAAAGACCTTCCAGAAGCCACCGACTCGCTGCTCTGCGGACTGCCCATGGACGAGAACGCCATCCTCAAGCAATGCGCCAACTATTGCAACAACCGTGTTCTCCGCTTTTATTATGTGCCGAGTGACGACCACTTCCGATTACATCTCTATCCGTTGTTGATTGGCAACGAAGAAGTTTTCACAGCCTTCCGCCTGCCTCTCTCGCTTACGAATAACAAGATTGTCAAGCGTACGTTCGACGTCGTGTTCTCCATCTGCGTGCTCATTCCGTTGGCCGTCATCACGCCCGTCATCGCCTTGATTATCAAGATACAGAGCCCGGGACCGATCTTTTTCAAACAGGCCCGCACGGGCATGGACGGGCGGACGTTCATGTGCTACAAGTTCCGTTCCATGCACGTCAACAAGGATGCTGACAAGGTGCAAGCCACCAAGGACGACCCTCGCAAGTTCCCCTTTGGCAACTTCATGCGCAAGTGCAACATCGATGAGCTGCCCCAGTTCTGGAATGTGCTGAAGAATGACATGAGCATTGTTGGGCCACGTCCGCACATGCTCAAGCACACGGAGATGTATAGCGCATTGCTCAGCAAGTATATGGTCCGCCACTTTGTGAAACCCGGCATCACGGGCTGGGCGCAAGAGTCGGGATTTCGCGGGGAGACAAAGGAACTGTGGCAGATGGAAGGCCGTGTGAAGTGTGACATTTGGTACATTGAGCACTGGACCTTCTGGCTTGACATCCGCATCATCCTGATGACCATCAAGTCTGTCTTTGTGCATGACCAACACGCTTACTAAGTGACGTTAAAAAAATAATTTGGTACGATTTGAGTGAAGAGTTGCAATATATGAGCCTCAAATCTTCCCAACTTATTTTTTCACCGTCACTAAACCAGGAAATTTGATGAAAATGGGTCCTGAAAATCGGGCAAAACATAAACGCCAATGATTTTCAAGACCCATTTCCTGTTTTAATGCAAGGCCCGCATGGGCCAAGCTTCGGCGTCATACTTCTTCTCAACCCTACGCTCCACGCTGTCGGGTAGGGCGGGGAAGAAGTCGAAACCTGTGATGCGCTCCACCTCGTCGACGCTGTTCACGTAGTCGCCCCAGGGATGGCGCTTGTCGTTGTTGCGATAGATGAATCCGATGGCCTGTGGTGTCTTGCCCATTCGCAAGATTACCTTGAAGAAGGCCTCGGGCACCACCACCTTGTTCTTTCCGATGGTCTTGTGCTTGCCCTTGTATAGGATGGGACCACACACGATGTAGATGCCGCCATATTGTTCGGCCCATTGGCGACATTGGGTCTCCAGGTTGTTCCAGTCGCCAATGTTGAGCAGGTGGTCTTGCGGGCAGATGTTGGTCATCAGGAACGATTGCTCCATGGCCAGGGCGTCCCATTTGTTGTCGCCTGCCGGGCACATGTGGCCGCGGTCATAGCCAGAGCGCACATAGTCGTAGGTGTCGACCCTTGGCTCGGGCACATCCGTGTCCTCATGAAACTTGTGGTCCTTACGCTTGGCGCTTCCCTCCAAGTGTGCCGCCGTGAGATGCCATGCCACCCAGTTGGGAAGTTTGGTTGTGGGGTTATAGGAGACCGTGTAGCCCCTTCGCCTGAGGATAATCTCATTACTGTTTTTCCGAAACGCCGGCAATTCATATTTTCCGACGCTCTCGTCTGCGGATTGCGTGCCGTCGGCATCCCTGTCTGTCGCTTCTTCTTCTTGCTGCGCCGCTTGGCGGTCAGCCACGGCAGTCGCCTGCTCTCTCGTCTCGGCATAGGCCCGTAGAGCCTTTCTCGACACAGGCGTGCACGATATGGCCATGAGGCCAAGGAGCATCGCTACCCATAGGTGTTTTCTTCCAATCATACGCTTTTGTTGCTTTGTTTGAATATCTTTGGTTTCTTTGTTTGAATTGT
>DAIOEQ010000153.1:0-5786 GCA_036746215.1 Prevotella sp. | reverse complement strand
GGCTTGTTGTTTGCGCTGTATTGCTCGGCCGAGAGGTCTATCACCTGTGGCGCGTTGACCGCAATCTCATTTTCCGTGATGCCGTTGGCCAGCAAGAAGCGCTTGATGACCTGTTGCTTTTGCGCAATGCGGTTGTAGAGTTCCGGCAAGTCGTTGCCCAGTTCCTTGGAGACAATGGGCCACGTGACCTTGTCGGCTTTCACCACCGTCTCCGCCAGCCCTTTCACCGTCACCTTGCGGTCTTTCTCGGTGAAATTGTCCATTCCAGCTTTCAAAAACAGTCCCAACACGATGATTCCGATCGCTATGATGGCGGCACTGATAATTTTGTCTTTCTCCTTCATAGTTGCAAACAATTAGATGGTTACACATGTCCTTGATAGGCTTTTCTCACGCCAAGACCGGTCTCTTTTGTCCTCAATGGCCTCCTATCACTTGCAAATATAGGAAAAGAAAGTCAATTTCTCAATAGGGAAACCCCTATTTGTCGCTGGAAAACCACTATCATCCAGTGATTATAAGAAGGTTCTCTCAATGCAAGGTGTGGTGTAGGCGTATGGCAGAAATGCCAACGATGAGATGGGCTTTGTCAAGATGATGCCAGGTCTTGCGCCTCGCCGGATACTCCCATGCGAGTTTGCGAGACCCATGGCTGCGGCCCCATTGATGGTCGCCGCGTTCAGAGCTTCGACTGGGAGAAGTTTCATCTTCATGCACGCCAACGACATGACGAAGCGCATATCGCCCGATGGCGTTGAGCCAGGATTGTAGTCACTGGCCAAGGCCACGGCCAAACCACTGTCAATCATCATGCGTCCCTTGCCATAAGGCATGTTGGAAAAGAACGACGTGCCTGGCAGGAGTGTCGGCATGGTGTTGCTGTCCTTCAGCATGGATATGTCCTTCTCATCCATGTTCTCCAAGTGGTCGACCGACACGGCGTTGTGGTGAATGCAGACCGGCAACCCTCCACAGGAGGCCAACTCGTCCACATGCACCTTGGGCTTCAGTCCATACTTGTCCGCCGCAGTCAGCATGCGGTCCGTCTCATCGGGCGTAAAGAATCCCTTGTCGCAAAAGACGTCGATGAAATCGGCCAATTTCTCCTTTGCTACCTCAGGCAACATCTCGTTGATGATGAGGTCTACATAGTCGGCCTGCCGCCCCACATAGTCGCGGGCCACGGCGTGGGCGCCCAGAAAAGTGCTCACCACCTTGATGGGAACCGTTTCTTGTATGCGCTTGATGACACGCAGCATCTTCAGTTCGTCGGCAGTGTTCAAGCCATATCCGCTCTTGATTTCCACGCATCCTGTGCCCTTGTCCATGATTTCCCTCATCCGCTCCATAGCCTGCTGGAAGAGCTCATCCGCCGATGTTTGGTGCAGCAGGTCCGCCGAGTTGAGTATGCCCCCACCGCGCCTGGCTACCTCCGCATAGCTGAGACCGCGTATCTTGTCCTCCCACTCATGTTCCCGGCTGCCCGCATAGACCAGGTGGGTGTGGCTGTCACAGAAGGCTGGCAACACCAGTCCGCCGTGCGCGTCGATGGTTTCATCCGCATGTTGGTCATGGTTGAAAGAGGCCATTGCCCCATAATCCTCCACCCTTCCGTCGTCCAACGACAGCCAAGCGTTGTCCAGCGAATGGGTAAGGCTCATGTCCGCGCCGCAAAGGCGCTGACATGATGATGGCCGAAGACCGTACAAGGTCTTGATATTGGTGATCAGAATGCGCATGGTGATTGTGGGTTAATCCAGTTTTTCCGTGCGCAGGAAGTCCACCGACTTCGCGATAAGCGGGTACATCACCGTGTCCTTGTCGATGAATGGCACCACCTTGCGGTAGTCATGGTATATCTTTTCCACGATGGGCGACGACTTCAGCGGACGTCGGAACTCCAAGGCCTGCGCCGCATTGAACAGTTCGATGGCCAGCACACGCTCCGTGTTGAGTATCACCTTATAGAGTTTTGTGCCCGCGTTTGCACCCATGCTCACGTGGTCTTCCTGTCCCTGTGACGTGGGTATGCTGTCTACCGACGAAGGCATGCAGAGCGTCTTGCTTTGGCTGACGATGCTCGCCGCCGTGTACTGTGTGATCATGAAACCACTGTTCACGCCAGGGTTGGCCACCAGAAAACTGGGCAAGCCACGCGTACCCGACACCAGTTTGTAGATGCGGCGCTCCGAAATGTTGGCCAACTCCGACATGGCGATGGCCAGGAAGTCCATCGGAAGGGCAATGGGCTCACCGTGGAAGTTGCCCGCCGAGATGACCATGTCTTCGTCGGGCACCACCGTTGGGTTGTCCGTAGTGGCGTTGATTTCCACGTCCGTCACCTGTTGCACGTAGCGCACGGTGTCTTTCACCGCCCCGTGCACCTGCGGTATGCAACGGAACGAATAAGGGTCTTGCACGTGATGCTTGGGCTGGCGAATGAGTTCGCTGCCCTCGAGGATGTGGGATATGTGTTCGGCTGTGTCCATTTGCCCTTGGTGCGGACGCACGGCGTGCACAGCATGATAGAAGGGCTCGATGCGCCCGTCATAGGCGTCGAGCGACATCGAGGCGATATAGTCGGCCCAGTTGGAGAGCTTGGTGGCCTGGATGATGCTCCAGCAGCAGAACGCCCCCATGTTTTGCGTGCCGTTGAGCAGGGCCAATCCTTCCTTGGAAGCCAGTCGGATAGGCTCCCACCCCATGGTCTGCAGCAGTTGCGCGCCACTCATGCGTTGGCCCTTATATTCCACCTCGCCCAGCCCGACGAGCGGCAGGCAGAGATGAGCCAAAGGCACGAGGTCACCCGAAGACCCCACCGAACCTTGCATGTAGACAACGGGATAGATGTCATTGTTGAAGAAGTCGATGAGCCGTTCCACCGTGTCGAGCTTACAGGCCGAGTAACCGTAGGATAGCGATTGTATCTTCAGCAAGATCATCAGCTTGACAATTTCGTTGGGCACGCGGTCTCCGATGCCACACGCGTGGCTCATCATCAGGTTGATTTGCAGTTGCGATAGCTGGTCTTCGCCGATGGAGATGTTGTATAGCGAGCCAAAGCCCGTGGTGACACCATAGATGGGAGTCTTGGATGAGGCTATTTTCTTATCGAGATATTCACGGCAACGCACGATGCGGTTGCGCGCATCTTCTCCGAGTTTCAGTTTGTAGTTGCCGCGCAAGATTTCCCACACCTTGTCGAGCGTGAGGTGCCCGGCGCTGATTTCATGGATGTTGGCCATAGTGATTATTGTTTATGGTTGGAATTTTAGGGTTTGTGGTTAGAAGGATTGGCGGATGATGTCGTCGTCCACGAGGTTGGGCAGCGTGACCTGCAAGTCGGGCGTGAGCTCCATCTGTCGCTTGATGGCATCCATGGAGCCCCTGTTCCTGGCCCACGAGCGCCTTGCGATGCCGTTGTTCACGTCCCAGAAGAGCATTTCCCGGATATTCTTGTCACTCTCGTCGCTTCCGTCGACCACCATGCCGAAGCCGCCATTGACGACCTCTCCCCAGCCCACGCCGCCGCCGTTGTGCAAGCTCACCCATGTCGCTCCGCGGAAAGCGTCGCCAATGACGTTCTGCACGGCCATGTCGGCGCAAAACTGCGAACCGTCATAGATGTTGCTGGTCTCCCGGAAGGGCGAGTCGGTCCCGCTGACGTCATGGTGGTCGCGTCCCAGCACCACGGGTGCCTTCAGGCGCCCGTCGCGCACCGCCTCGTTGAAGGCCAGCGCGATCTTGGCGCGTCCCTCGCAGTCGGCATAGAGTATGCGTGCCTGCGAGCCCACGACGAGATGGTTCTTTCCCGCCTCCCGTATCCAGTGGATGTTGTCGTCGAGTTGGTGCTGTATGTCCTCCGGAGCGTGCTTGCGTTCCTCTTCCAGCGCGTCGAGAGCCAACTGGTCGGTCAGTGCCAGGTCAGTCGGGTCGCAAGACGTGCAGACCCATCGGAACGGGCCGAACCCATAGTCGAAGAACATCGGCCCCATGATGTCTTGCACATACGATGGGTATCGGAATGTGCCGTCAGCCTTCAGGATGTCAGCCCCCGCCCTGCTCGATTGCAAGAGGAAGGCGTTGCCGTAGTCGAAGAAGTACATGCCGCGGTCTGCCAGCAGGTTGATGGCTGCCACCTGGCGCCTTAGCGACACCTCCACGCGCCTCTTAAACTCCTCGGGGTCGGCGGCCATCATGCGCTTGCTTTCGTCGAGCGTCATGCCCACGGGATAGTATCCGCCCGCCCATGGGTTGTGGAGCGATGTCTGGTCGGATCCCAAGTTCACCTCAATGTTCTCTTTGGCCAACCGTTCCCAGAGGTCAACCACGTTGCCCACATAGGCCATCGAGACCACGCGCTTCTCGGCCAAGGCTTGTCGCACGGCGCCCATCAGTTCGTCAAGTCCGTAATGGAGCTCGTCCACCCATCCCTGCTCAAAGCGTTTCTGCGCCGCCTTCGGGTTGATTTCCGCCACCACGCTCACCACGTGGGCGATGTTGCCGGCCTTCGGCTGTGCGCCGCTCATGCCTCCCAGTCCGCTCGACACAAACAGCGGTATGGCGTTCTTCGCTTGGCGCGAGCCCTCGCCCATCACCTTCCGGGCCGCGTTGAGCACTGTGATGGTGGTGCCGTGGACGATGCCTTGCGGGCCGATGTACATATAGGAGCCTGCCGTCATCTGCCCATACTGGCTCACGCCGAGGGCGTTCATGCGCTCCCAGTCGTCTGGTTTCGAGTAGTTGGGGATGACCATGCCATTGGTGACGACCACGCGCGGTGCCCGTTTGTGTGACGGGAAGAGGCCCAGTGGGTGGCCGGAGTACATGACAAGCGTCTGCTCATCGGTCATCTCCGACAAGTATTTCATCACCAGCCTGTATTGCGCCCAGTTTTGGAAGATGGCGCCGTTGCCACCGTAGATGATGAGCTCGTGGGGATGTTGGGCCACCCGTGGGTCGAGGTTGTTCTGTATCATCAGCATGATGGCCGCGGCCTGTTCCGACCGGTGCGGATAGTCGCTGATGGGTCGTGCCTTCATCTCATAGGTCGGGCGGTAGCGATACATGTAGATGCGGCCATACTTGCGCAGTTCGTCGGCAAACTCTGGGGCCAGCGCGGCGTGCAGTCGCTTGGGGAAATAGCGTAGCGCGTTGCGCAGGGCGAGTTGCTTCTGCTCCTTGGTGAGTATGTCCTTGCGCTTGGGCGCGTGGTTGATGGCGTAGTCGTAGTCCTGCAACTCGGGCAGTTCGTCGGGGATGCCGGCTCTGATGTCGGCTTGAAATTCTTCGATGGTCATGGCTCGTGGTGTGTTGTTAAGGTTTGTTGATGGTTTTGTTTAAGCTCCAATCTTGGCGTTCACAATCTCCAAGATGGCCTTTTCCAGTCTCTCGGCCTTTTCCTCATAGGCTTGCGCCTCACCGACGAGCGTGTCTGCCACGACCCTGTCGGTCAGTGAGGCGGCGTTGATTTTCACGTTCAAGGCCGCGCCTCTCACCGCCGCCCGTGCTGCCAGCGCGCCCACACCCGCGTCGCTCACGCTGGCGGGGTTGCCCTCCTGGGCCATGGCCCGGCAGATGTCGAACACCTCATACGCTCGCCTGACGGTCTCCAGCGGCACCTCGGCGGCATGGCGCGTGGCACGTTGGATGGCCGCTGTGCGCGCTGCCCTCTCCTCCTCCGTGGCCTTGGGCAGGCCGAAGGCGGCCATGATCTGGTTGAAGGCGTCGGTGTCCTCGTCGATCATCCGATAGCCTACGCCCAGCTCGTTGAGGATGTAGGAGCG
>DAIOEQ010000152.1:2974-5812 GCA_036746215.1 Prevotella sp. | reverse complement strand
GGCTGTTGCCGACGGATGGGTTCCAGGCAAGACCCTGTTCCCCATCGAGGAGGCCGTCCAGAAGGGTACCATCATCTGCATGCTTCTTTCTGATGCGGGGCAGATTGCCGTTTGGCCTAAGATTCAGCAGTATCTGACGAAGGGTAAGACCCTCTATTATAGCCATGGATTTGCCATCAACTGGCAGGACCGTACGGGTGTGGTTCCTCCCAAGGACATCGATGTCATTATGGTGGCTCCTAAGGGTTCGGGCACATCGCTCCGTACCATGTTCCTCGAGGGCCGTGGCCTCAACTGCTCTTATGCCATCTATCAGGATGCCACGGGCAAGGCTGAGGAGAAGTGCATCGCCTTTGGTATCGGCATCGGTGCAGGCTACCTGTTCCCGACCACGTTCCACAAGGAGGCCACTTCCGACTTGACGGGTGAGCGCGGTTCACTGATGGGTGCCATCGAGGGCTTGCTTGAGGCTCAGTATGAGGTGCTTCGCTCTCATGGCCACACTCCTTCTGAGGCTTTCAATGAGACTGTTGAGGAGCTCACGCAGAGCCTTGGCCCGTTGTTTGGCGAGAAGGGTATGGACTGGATGTATGCCAACTGCTCCACAACGGCACAGCGTGGCGCACTCGATTGGCGTCCCCGCTTCAAGGCTGCCATCAAGCCTGTGATGGAGTGGCTGTACCTGAGCGTTGAGAACGGCACCGAGGCACAGATTTCCATCGACAAGAACTCACAGCCCGACTACCGTGAGAAGCTCAACGCTGAGCTGAAGGCCATGCACGACATGGAGATGTGGCGTGCTGCCGAGACTGTGCGCAAGCTGCGTCCTGAAAACAACTAATATCAGGACCTACCATAAAAAGAGTTATCCCTGGCTTTCTTGACGAGAGCCAGGGATTTTTTTATGCCGAGTATGGCGCATGACAACTTTGCCGCTTCTTTGTTGTCAGAGATAAAGCTCTGAGAGATCCAGATGTACAAGTTCCTCGTTGAGGAGATATTCGAGGGCCTCATTGATGGCCGTGTGGGGTAGGGCGAAGGCCGCCAACTCGCGGATGTGATGTCGCTTGTGGTCGGCCAGCAGGTTGAGGATGGCTTGTCGGGCCGTTTTCAGGTCCGCGTCCGTGCATGCGTCAGCCCTTTGTCCGACGCAGACGTCGCAGATGCCACAGTCGGAGGTGTCGGTCTCATCGAAATAGCGGAGCAACTGCCGGCTCCGGCACACATAGTCGTTGGTGGCATAAGCCAGCATGGCGTTCACCCGTAGGGTGTATTGTTCCTTGCGTTTCTCATAGACGCAGGGCGGTATCACCACGTCTTCGCCGTCCACGCGGTCTTGGGTGTAGGTGATGAAGGGTGTCTTGCGCTGGGGGATGAAGTGCAAGATGTGCCTGTGGCTGAGGCTTTTCAGAATGAGATACACCTGTTGTTCCCCCAGTCCGGATGCCTGGGCTATTAGGGCTTCCTCGATGTATCGGTAGTCGGAAAAGAGTCCGGCGTAGCATCTGAGCAGGGCCGAGATGACTGCGTCCTCGTCAGGTGTGTTGTCATAAAGCCGGTAGAGCTCGTCTCGTCCCAGGAGAAACTTCACGCGGGCTTGCGCGTCCGGGTCGGTTTCATAGTCGATATAGCCGGCGTTTTGCAGAATGTGGAGGGCGGATGCCACTTGGAGCGGGTAGTAGCCGTAGGTGATGCAGAACTTGTCGATGTCGAACGTGAAGGTGTGTCCGCCTCCACTTCCGACGCCGAGCTCGAAGAAGTAGGCCAGGTGGTCGTAGACATCGCGCACAAACTCCTTGGTCGGAAAGGTAGTGCTGATTCTCCTGAGGAGCTTGGCCTGGTCGCCGCTGTTCCACAGGAGGATGGCGTAAGCCTTCTTGCCGTCGCGCCCCGCACGTCCCGCCTCTTGGAAGTAGGCCTCGACCGAGTCGGGGCAATCGATGTGGATCACGAGTCTGACGTCGGGCTTGTCGATGCCCATTCCGAAGGCGTTGGTGGCCGCCATGACCCGTTTTTGGTCGGCTTGCCACAATCTCTGCCGTTCGTCCTTGGTCGTGGGCTCCAGTCCGGCGTGGTAGAACGTGGCCGAAACGCCGTGCTCTTCAAGCCACGTGGCCACGGCCTTGCAGCGCGCCCGGCTCCTGACGTAGACGATGGCGCAGCCTTCCACCGACTGGAGGATGTGCAGCGTCTCCTCAAACTTATCCATGGTCTCGCGCACGACATAGGCCAGGTTGTCGCGCTTGAAGCTCATGCGGAACACCTGCCCGTCGCGAAACTGCAGCTGGCGCATGATGTCGTCCATGACCTGGTTGGTGGCGGTGGCGGTCAGGGCCAGCACGGGCACGTCGGGCTTGAGCTTTCTCAGTTCCGCTATTTTCAGGTAAGAGGGGCGGAAGTCGTATCCCCACTGGCTGATGCAGTGGGCCTCGTCTACGGTGATGAAACTCACCTTCATGTGGCGCAACTTCGCCAGGAATATTTCCGATGCCAGTCGTTCGGGCGAGACGTAGAGCAACTTGACGGCTCCGAAGACGGCGTTCTCGAGCACCTTGATGATTTCCGAGCGCGCCATTCCCGAGTAGATGGCCGCCGCCTGGATGCCCTTCTCCTTGAGGTGTGCCACCTGGTCTTTCATGAGGGCGATGAGGGGCGTCACGACGATGCACACGCCCTCTTGGGCGAGGGCCGGCACCTGGAAGGTGATAGACTTGCCTCCGCCTGTTGGCATCAGTCCGAGGGTGTCCTTGCCCGCGCCGATGCTCTCGATGATGTTGCGCTGGATACCCCGGAAATCGCTGTAGCCCCAGTATTCCCGGAGAATTCTGATGTACTTGT
>DAIOEQ010000152.1:0-2950 GCA_036746215.1 Prevotella sp. | reverse complement strand
CGTCGGCTTCCAATGTGTTACTCTTCTCCCTCTGTGGGGCGTATGTCCTCTATTTGCAGTTGCACTTGGTTGCGCTTGAAGATGTTGCCCTCGATGGTGTAGGCGATGTCAAACGACCTTCTCGACTTGATGTATCTCGCCGATGCGCTTTGCCCGAAGGCGATGCCGTTGACCACGGTGCCCGACTTCGAGTCGACGAGCTCCAGCTTGATGTGTTCCTGCTGTCGTCCTACCACCTTGCTGGTTCCGTAGTCGTAGACCCCTGTTGTGCAGAACACGGGCTTGGTGTTGCCTGGTCCGAAGGGTGAGAAACGCTTGAGGTCGTTGTGCAGCCGCTTGGAGATGTCCTTGAAGTCGATGACGGCGTCGATGTTGAGGAGAGGTTCCGTCTGCTCAGGTTGTATGTGTTCCTCCACATAGTGCTGGAAACGCTTCCTGAACTCGTGTATGTCGTCCCACTTGAGGGTGAGCCCCGCCGCGTAGGAGTGGCCTCCGAAGTTGAGCAGCAGGTCGCGGCAGCTCTTGATGGCCGCATAGACATCGAAGCCCATCACCGAGCGTGCCGAGCCTGTGGCGAGGTCTCCGTCGCGCGTGAGCACCACGGTGGGTCGGAAGTAGATTTCCGTCAGGCGCGACGCCACGATACCTATGACCCCCTTCTTCCAGTTCTCGTCGTAGAGCACGATGCTCGAGTGGTGCTTTTGGCTTTCGAGTTTCGAGACGATTTGGTTGGCCTCTTCGGTCATTTGCTTGTCGATGTCCTTTCGTTGCTCGTTGTATTCATTGATGTGGCGCGCCTCGCGCAGGGCCATGGCGAAGTCTTTTTCCACGAGCAGGTCCACGCTCTCCTTGCCGTTCTCCATGCGTCCCGACGCGTTGATGCGGGGTCCAATCTTGAAGATGATGTCGCTCATCGATATCTCTCGTCCGTTGAGTCCGCAGATGTCGATGATGGCCTTGAGGCCCACGCTGGGGTTCTGGTTGAGCTGTTTCAGTCCGTGGAAGGCGAGTATGCGGTTCTCATCGGTCACCGGCACGATGTCGGCTGCGATGCTCACGGCGCAGAAGTCGAGCAGCGGGATGAGGCGCGAGAAGGCGATGCCGTTGTTCTTGGCGAAGGCCTGCATGAACTTGAAGCCCACGCCACAGCCACACAGCTGCTTGAAGGGGTAGCTGTCGTCGGTGCGCTTGGGGTTGAGGATGGCCACGGCGGGCGGCATCACCTCGTCGGGCACGTGATGGTCGCAGATGATGAAATCGATGCCCACGCTCTTGGCATACTCGATTTCCTTGACGGCCTTGATGCCGCAGTCGAGGATGATGATGAGTTTCACGCCCGTGCGCTGGGCGTAGTCCACGCCCTTTCGGCTCACTCCGTATCCTTCGTCGTATCGGTCGGGTATGTAGTAGTCGATGTTCGAGTAGAACTGTTGCAGAAACTTATACACCAGCGCCACCGCCGTGCATCCGTCCACGTCGTAGTCGCCATAGACCAGGATGCGCTCCTTTCGTCCCATGGCGTCGTTGAGCCTGTCGACGGCCACGTCCATGTCCTTCATGAGGAAGGGGTTGATGAGGTCGGCGAGTTGGGGCCTGAAGAAGCGTTTGGCCGCGCTTTCGGTGGTGATGCCACGCTTGATGAGAAGCTGGGCCAGGATGGGGCTCATACTTAGTTTTTCGCCCAGTTCCTTGGCTTGCTGTGATTGTTGTGGTGTAGGTGCGTCATACTTCCATTTGAAATGCATCTTTAGTCGTGTTTGTTTCTTCCGCAAAGATACGAAAAGATGAAGACATTTGGGGTGTCATGCGGCAATTAATTTGTTGCCGTGTCTCAATTATTCCCGCTTCCGGGCAATTGAGGTGATGGCCGACGCATGCTTCCGTGCGGCAAAATGGCGAGCCTGTTGTTTGTCGGCTCACAGTATTTTCAGGGCGATGGCGGCGCAAGCCTCCGCGTCGGCCAGGGCGTGATGGTGGTTTGCCAAGTCGTAGCCGCAGCGGGCGGCTATGACGTCGAGGGTATGCCGGCCTTGGGGCCAAACCCTGCGCGAGGCCACGCATGTGCAGTGGAAGGGGTAGTCGGGGTAGTCCATCCGGTAGACGCGGAAGACGGCTTTCAGGCAGCTCTCGTCAAACGCCTTGTTGTGAGCCACGAGGGGGAGCCCGGCTATCTTGGGCTCTATCTGCTTCCATACCTCCGGGAAGACGGGCGCGTTTTCCGTGTCGCTGGCGCATAGGCCATGCACCTGGCTGCACCAGTAGTTGTAATACTCCGGTTCGGGCTTGATGAGCGAGTAGAACTTGTCCACGATCTCGCCACCGCGCACGATGACGATGCCCACCGCGCAGACTGACGACCGCTCGTTGTTGGCCGTCTCAAAATCTATTGCCGCAAAGTCTTGCATGGTTAATCTCTTGTCGTTAAGTGTGTTCCACATTCTTTATAGAACCCACCTATATGGTTATGTAACGTTCGAGTGGCAAAGTTATTGCTTGGGTGTGCCATTCTTGTTTACACCTATGCGATATTTTGCCTGGACAACAGATGGCGGATAGGTTCCAGCCAGTGAGGCTTTTGTCTTGTTTTTTGGTCAAGAAGTTTGTTTGTGATTTCTGTTGAAATAGCGGGCGAGCATGGCGTTTCCCTGCGCGCGACGGCTCTCGAGAAAGCTTGGGCGTGGTCATTTGTTGCCCTTCGCGTCTCGATAGCTATCCTTTCGCGGTGCGCCATCTAAGCGCACGCGGGACGATAAATGCCAAGTTGAGGCTCGATTAGGCAGAGATGACGATGAAAAATAATGGCGATGAAATAATCTTCGTTGGTGATTGCTTGTAAGTTGTTGAACATCAGATACTTGTGAAAACCGCTTAATTTTCGCTTATTTGCGTCCGGCGCTTCCCTCGTTGAAAACAATGGGCTGTTTTGGTATATAGTTTGTCACCTAAAATG